>JAGWKW010000211.1 GCA_028865155.1 Alphaproteobacteria bacterium | reverse complement strand
CGCGAGATCGCGCTGCAAAGCCGGGCGCAGCTGGAAAAGATCGATCTTGCGGCAGCGCCCTCCTTGAAGGGGAAGAAAAGCGCAAGCCTCATCGATGCGTTGTTCGGCGATATCGGCGGCGAAGACGCCAAAGCCGATCTTGACCGCCGCATGGATGCGTTAAAAGCCGAATATCAGGCCAAACAGGCCGAATTCAACGACGTCATCAATGACGGCAACAGCACGCCGGTTCAAATTGCCGAAGCGCAATCGAAACTGGCGGCGGCCACCGAACAATATGCCGTTGATGCGACGAACCTGAATAAGCAGGCCGCGCAACAGGTCACGCAGACATGGGAAAGCGCCTTCGCGCCTATCGAACACGCCTTCGACTCATCGATCGAAGGTATGCTGCGCGGGACGCAGACGCTGCAAGAAGGAATGCGCAAGCTGGCACAGTCCATGGTGCTGAGCTTTATCCAGTCCGGCATCAAGCAGGCTTTTTCCGGCCTGTCGCGGCAATTGTCGAGCCTTGCAGCGCCGGTTTTCGGCCAAGGCGGCGCGTTGCCCGGCGTGGGTTCGGCCTTGGGGCTGGGAAACCGCGCTCTCGGCGCAGGCGGACAGGCGGCGCAAACGACGGCGCTCACGGCCAACACGACGGCTTTGACCTCGCTCACGGCGGCCTTGTCCGGCCAAAGCGCCGTTCTGACCGCCAATACCACGGCCACGACGGCGGGAACGGCGGCCACGACCGGCAATACGGCCTCGCAAGCCTCCAATCTGGTCGGCAATACGGTTCAAACCACGGCCAACACGACGGCCATTGCCGCGAACACGGCAGCGGTGTCCTCGGAAGCCGCATCAAGCAGCGGCGGTGGGATATTCGACATGCTTGGCGCGCTGGCCATGTTCGATGTCGGCACCAACAACGTGCCGCGCGACATGGTGGCGCAAATTCATCAAGGCGAAATTATCATTCCCGCCGCGCAGTCGGCCGATATCCGTTCCGGCAAGTCCATGTTGGGATACGGCAACGGTCGCAGCATGACGCTACCCAAAGGCGCTGCCGATAGTATGCGCTTCGCTAACTCGAACGATGCGCCGGGCGGCAGCACGATCAACAACCGCACGTCGGGTGACACGAATTTCCATTATGCGCCCACGATCAACGCACACAGCAACGTCGATCTTGAATCTGTCCTCACGCAGCAAGGCGCGACCATGCGGCGGTGGCTCTCCAATCAGGCTCGGAACGGCTCGTTCCGGGCATAAGACAAATGATCGGCGAGATTTTGCTGCCGAACCGATTATCAGGGTTCCGCTTCAAGACGTTCTTTCCGCGCCGCGGTCCAGACCTCATGCGCGGCATCGGCATTCATGACGGCAATTCCAAGCCCGACGATAAGATCAGGCCATGCGGAAGGCCAAAGATAAGCCGTCACGAGCCCTGCCGCGATAATGGCGATGTTGGCTATCGTATCGTTACGCGCCGACAAAAAGGCCGCCCGCGTCAGGCTGCCATGATGATGACGATAGCGGACAAGCATCAACGCGCAGGAAAAATTGATAGCCAAGGCACCGAATCCCGTCAGCGATAACGGCAGCGGGGCCGGAGCCACGGGAAGCATAAATTTCTGCCAAGCCATCCATAACGTGGCCAGGCCGGGAACGAGCAGAATGACGGCCAAGACATGGCCGACTTGCGCCCGGCGGCGCACGCTCCAGCCAAGCGCCATTAAAATAAGAAGGTTGAGCGACGTGTCTTCGAGAAAATCGATCGAGTCCGCGAATAGCGAAACCGAACCGATCAAGGTTGCGACGGCAAATTCGACGCCGAAATAAGCCAGATTTAACGCGGCCACCAGTTTGATGGCTCGCCGTAATTGTTTTGTTACGCCCATTTTTCACTCCGACCGTGGTTCGGGAAAAGTATCACGGGTTTTCACGAAATCCAATTCCCGACCGATATGCCCCACGGTTCGCAAGTGATCCAAACACGTCGACTCATCGGCAGATCGGGATAGACATGGCTCTTATCAAATGCGCCGGGTTTGATTACCTGACGACGCTGGCTCCGGCCTCGGCGTTGGCAAGCCTCGGCTTTACCAACTGTACGATCCTGCCGGGGCAAGGCCGCGCCGGTGGCGGTTGCGCCAAGCTGGGGCAGATTAATCTGCCTGCACGGCTTGGAACCTTTTATTGTGGCTTTGCCATCCTCAACCCTTCCGGCGTCACGATCAATTTCAATGACTCAACCAAGAGCACCAATTTCAGCCTCAAATTCACCTCGGCGGGCGCCATTATCGTCACGCCGCAATCGTCGTCGAATGCCGTGTCATCGCCGCCGATGGCCGTTATTCCCGGCGCGGTCTGGCAGTTCATCGAAGTGTATGGCGTGATCGCCACGACCGGCGGCACCGTCACCGTGCGGGTGAATGAGACCGTCGTTTTGTCGCTCGTGTCGGCCAATACGGCATCCGGAAGCCCGACGCCCTCGACCGGCGTCGACCAGCTTGATTTCGGATCGCTCGGCAGCGCCTATGTCGACGATTTTTACATCTGCGACAATTCCGGCGCGTCGCTGAACAACTTTCTCGGCAATACCCGCGTTCCGGCGCAGACACCGAACGGCGTCGGCGCGTCGACGCAATGGACGCCGACCGGCTCCGCTTCCTACAACTGGCAACTCGCCAGCAATCCTTACATGGACGACAGCTCGTATGTTTCCTGTTCGACGCCGGGCGACATCGATCTCTACATGCTCTCGCCGGTCGCCAACGCGCCGCAGATCATGGCGGTGCAAAGCATCATCGTGGCGCGGCAGGACGATAGCGGCCAACGGCAGGTCAA
>JAGWKW010000015.1 GCA_028865155.1 Alphaproteobacteria bacterium | reverse complement strand
CGATGCGCGTTACGCCGTCTCGACCATCGACGGCAGCGCCGACGGCCCCATCATCAACCGCCGTTTTCCCAAAGCCAGAAAAACCACGCTGCCCGAAATGGACAGCAGTGCGAACACGATTCAAGACCTGCTGACCGGCAAGGCGGATTTCGTCGTCCTCGACAGTGCGACGGCGGATTCTTACATGCGCGCCAATCCGGGCAAAATCAAATCCGCCTTTCCGAATGCGCCGGTTACTGTGTTCCCGACCGTCATGCTGCTGCCGCCCAAAGACATGCCTTTCAAAAGCATGATCGACAACACCTTGATGAATATCGAGTATGATGGCACGCTCGACGCGATCCTGAAAAAATACGACGCGACGCGCCTTTTCCTGCGCAACCCACAGCCTGTCGCGCCATAACGCCCCGCCACATCTATCCTTTTGTTTTTACATAACAATCTACATATTTATAATTAATTGCATGATTATGGGCTACACTTGCCCCATTGTTCATAAGACATTTTCAGCAAGATATTGACGATGCTGCTTCTTTCCCAAATCAAACAAGCCGGGCGCGAATGTTGCGCCTACATCCGCTCCCATCAAGCCGGCCTGATGGCCAGAATTGCGCCAGAGCTTGTCATGGGCGTTGGAACCAGCCAGCTTTTTATGGCTCTGACGCCAGGCTTTCCCCATCTGGTTGGCGCGCCTATGGCGTTCGGTTTTCTTGGACTGTCGGGGGTCACCGGCGCCGTGACGGGATTTCTTCTTGGCGACCGCTTTCTTGGGAAGAAAGCGCGAAAAACGGATACCATCCTGAACACCGCCCGCGAAGCAAGCAAAACGGAAAAATGGGCTCTGCCGCAAACGCTGCGACATGCATGGACAATCCGGCGCGCGGTCGGAAGCGGCGACCTGCCGCCCCAAGACCGGCTCGTCGCCGTCAGCACTTTCCTGCGTGCTACGCCCGCCCCGCGCCAAGAGGACAAAGAACGGGAACCGATTGAATTTATAGGTTCGACGACCTTGGGATTCCGCCAGGCCGTTGTCGACAACTGGAACCGAATCCCTGCAGGCCTCCGGGCGATTCTGGAATTCGCCGACACCAAAGTAAAGGTCGGACAAACGATGGATGACCTGTTCCCCTCGGAGCGCGACACAATCTATACCCCGACGGCTGCCGATCCCCGAACCCGGATCAACCAACGCCACGCCTTGTACGAACTTGATAGCAATGCGAAAACCAACATAGTCGCATTTTCTGAATTCATTCATGCCGTACGGCCCGGCATTTACGAATACAAGCCGACGGTTTCCAACATTATAGACAGCCTGTATTTTCCCGCGCCGCTGGCAGGCGTTCCGGGTTCCGTTCACCACGAAGCGTTTCACGCGCTCAACGACAGCACCGCGCTTTTCGGCTTGCCGCTTGTCAGCGACAGCTGGCAATTCAGGGAAGCATACGAAAAAGATCTTGCCGCGCTCGGCGGCTATGAAGGTGCCTATGAGAAGGATTACGCCTATTACGCCCGGCCGGACAATCCATCGGATGGGCGCCACGAGGCTTTTTCCGAACTCGGCGCGGAAGCCATGAACGCCGGCAGGTATGGGCTCGATATGGCGCATGATTGGCCGAATACTTATGCCTATGTGCGGCAATTCCTCCGCGAGGCGACCGTCGCGTCCAGCACCGGGACAGCCAATTTTATACGTTTCCTCGATACGATCCGCGAGAAGAAACCTCGGCATGCAGCGAACGAGCCTTATGTGAACCCGCAGCTTTCCCGCAACCTTCTTGTCATCATGAAAAACCGCCCCGCCGCATCGGTGAAGGATTTCGCAGCCTGGATAAGCGTCACCGACCCCCGGATCGTGCAACGCGCCATCGAGGATGAAAATTTCTCCGCCCTGCATAGCGATCCGTTTGCGGACGACAAGACCCGCGGCCGCTTCCTTGCCGGCATATTGGCCGAGCCCACAAGCAAGGCGTATTTCCTGAGACGTTTCGACTGGCGGCTTAGCGGTTTGCTGGAACAGGCGACAAAGAATGGATGCGAAGAAGCGGCGCAGGCTCTCACCGAGGCTGGGGCCATCCCTCCCGGCAGGCCGCGCGGCGGAAAACCGAAATCTCCCGGCGAACCGCCGCCGCCCTGATTTTTCCGATCATGTGTCGCAAATAGCGCGCAAAGGCTCGTCTGCCCCGACCGCGCGCCCCAGCGCCGACGGCATGAACCGCCCGTTCTTCCAGACGCCATAGCGGTACAGAACGGCAAAATCCATCGCCGGGGCCGACGCGCCCGGGCATCCGACGCGCTCCGCCCCGCGCCGCACATTGTCGATCAGATAGGCGGGAAACCGCGCATCGAACGGATTGCGCGCATTCTCGCCCGCGGGACAGGAAAGCGCCGACAATAACGTCGCAACATCTTCCTCGCCAACGCCAACCATATAATTCGGCGTTTCGTTCGGCTGCCAATACTCCGTCTCGAACACCGCGCATTCGAAACCCGCGCCCTGCGCGGCCAAAGCATCGGCTGCCAGCACATGCGTACCCACATGCGCCGGATGCGCGTCTTTTTCGTGCGGCAGGAAAACCGCCTGCGGTTTGCATCGAGCAATAATATCGGCGCAGCGCGCGACCATCGCCGCCCACGCCTTCGCATCCTTCGCACGCGTTTCCGCCGTAACATTCGAAAAACCTTCCGGCGCGGGCAGCATGCAATCGAAACCCAGAACCGCGCAGGCCCTGGCCAGCTCCGCCTTCCGCAACGCGCGGCGCGTGGCATCGCTTCCCAAAGTTATGGCGACATTGACGACCTGCCACCCCTGCTCGCGCGCCAGACGCAATGCCAGCGCGCCGGTCAGGCATTCGTCGTCGGGATGGGGCGAAAACAGCAAAGCGCAGGGCCGCGACGGATCGTGCGCCGGAAAAGTTTCGGAAATGATGCAAGGCGCAACATCCGGCGCGGTCAAAACCCGCCGCACAAGCTGCACATAGGAAGAAACGACGCCGGATATATCGTCCGGCGCGCCCATCAGGCCGCCTGCAATTCTTCGCCGGAGGCAGGCACCATGAACAGGGCTAAAACCTGTTCGACCCAGGCCGCGCCATCCGAACCGTCGGCGGTCAGAACGACGCCGGAGGTTTCCACGCCTTCCTCGCTTACGACAGCGCCCGCGGCGACCAGCTCGTCATGCATATCCGCCGGCGCGGCGACTGAAACGCCCGCGATCTTGGGCGACAGGGCCAAAAGCGCCACGCCCGCGCCGGTGGCGGCGACGGGTTTGCCCGCTTCGAGGAAATGGTTGACGATGCGGCGCGTGTGCAGATTGGTTTTCAGCTTGGTCACGGCGCGTTCGCCGCCGGGGATGACCAGCATGTCGAAATCGGAA
Source organism: Alphaproteobacteria bacterium (assembly GCA_028865155.1). Lineage (GTDB taxonomy): Bacteria > Pseudomonadota > Alphaproteobacteria > UBA9219 > UBA9219 > CAIXLI01. The sequence goes on along the minus strand of JAGWKW010000015.1, from coordinate 10,247 downwards.
CCGAGCGCTTCGCCGATATTGATATCGACCGGGAAATAATGGCCCCAATGCTCGCCTTGCCAGCCATTGACGACGCCGTTTTCGGGCGCGACGGTTTTGAACTTTCCTTTTTCCGCCGTCAGGGCGCGTTGAATTTCGGTCATCTTGTTTTCGTCGAAGCCGTTGGCGGCGAGGATAGCGATCGATTTACCGGCAAGCATACTCATACTGGAACTGCTCCTTTACTGTTTTCATAGGTCATAAAATCCGCCGCCGAGCCCGGCGCCTTCGGCAAAAAACACGCATTTCGTGTCGGAAAGGCTGCCCTTCAAGTATCGATTCCTTGAAACCGGCATGTGCGAATGACGAGCTTGTACAGAAAAACCAAGGCTTTGGGAAGCATTGAATTGCTTTCAGGAACAAAAAGAAGCGCGATTGTCGCCTTTTCGCTACGCCTTATGCGCCGTCATCATGTAATTGACCGCGACGGCGCCGTCGCGCAAATCGAATCGGTCGTTGAGCGGGTCATAGGCGACCCCCGCGATATTCGAGACCTCAAGCCCGGCCTGTGCGAGCCGCGCCGCAAGTTCCGAAGGCCGGACGAATTTGCGCCAGTCATGCGTGCCGCGCGGTACCCATTTCAGCAGATATTCGGCCGCAACGACGCCAAGCAGCCAGCTTTTCGCCGTGCGGTTGACGGTCGAAAACACGGCGATCCCGCCGGGTTTGAGCAGCCGCGCGATACCGCGCAGCAGCGCATCCATGTCCGCGACATGTTCGAGAATTTCAAGCGCGGTAATGACATCGTATTTTTTCCCGCCGCCGAAATCCTCGACCGCGCCGCAGTGATAATCGATTGCAAGCCCCGACAGCGCGGCATGGCGGCGCGCTTCTTCCACCGCCTCTTTCGACGCGTCCAGCCCGGTCACTTTCGCGCCAAGCCGCGCCATCGGCTCGCACAGCAAGCCGCCGCCGCAGCCGACATCGAGAATGGACAGGCCTTTGAACGCATCGCGCCCGCCGGATTGGCGCGAAAAATGCGCGCAGACCCGGTCGCGGATATATTCGAGCCGCACAGGGTTCAGTTTATGCAACGGGCGCAGCGCGCCGTCGGGATTCCACCAATCCCCGGCATGGGTCGAGAATTGGGCGATTTCTGCGGGATCGACGCTGGACATAGACCAAAAAACCGTGAAATTTGACTTGGCGCAATGCCGACACTGGCGTCATCCCGGCGCAAGCCGGGATCCAGTTTGAAAACTTTCCCGCGCCGCAAAAAAAGAACGTTTCGAAACTGGATTCCGGCTTGCGCCGGAATGACGCTAACGGATAGCATGTTTGCGCCTTAACAGATAGTCTTTTGAAAGAACATCCTTTAAACCTAATCGCCCATGTCCCTCATCGTCATGAAATTCGGCGGCACGTCCGTCGGCGATATCGAACGCATCAAAAGCGCGGCCAGCAAGGTCGCGGCCGAAATCACGCGCGGGAACAAGGTCGCGGTCGTCGTCTCGGCCATGGCGGGCGTCACCGACCAGTTGATCGGCTATTGCCGCGCGATTTCGCCGCGCTACGACCGCGGCGAACATGACGCGGTCGTTGCCACCGGCGAACAGGTCACGGCCGGGCTGATGGCTCTGGCGCTGCATCAGCGCGGCCTCAACGCGCGGTCGTGGCAGGCGTGGCAAGCGCGGCTTATCACCGACAAGACCCACGCCAAGGCGCGCATCGTCGATATGCAGGCCGACGCCGTGCGCCGCCATATCGAAAACGGCGAAGTCGCGGTCATGGCAGGATTTCAGGGCGTGACGGCGGACGAACGCATCACCACGCTTGGCCGCGGCGGGTCGGACACGTCTGCAGTCGCTTTGGCGGTCGCACTCAAAGCTGACCGCTGCGACATCTATACCGACGTCGACGGCGTCTATACCACCGATCCGCGCATCGTCGCCAAGGCGCATAAAATGGGCCGCGTCAGTTACGAAGAAATGCTCGAGCTCGCGTCTTTGGGCGCGAAGGTTTTGCAGGTGCGCTCGGTCGAAATGGCGATGCGCTACCGCATGCCGGTTCAGGTTCTTTCGACTTTCGCCAACGATATCGGCAGCGACCTGCCCGGCACTCTGGTCACGGAAGGGGATGAAAACATGGAAAGCAATCTCGTCACGGGCATCGCCTATACCAAGGATCAGGCGCGCATCACCCTGCTCCATGTTCCCGACCATCCCGGCGTCGTCGCCGCGATTTTTGGGCCGCTTGCCAAAGCGGGCGTCGACATCGACATGATCGTCCAGTCGGGCTCCGGCGACGGCAAAAGCGCCGACACGACGCTGACGGTCGGCAAGGACGAGGCCGACCGCGCGATGAAAATCCTCGAAGAGGAGCGCGCCAAAATCGGCTATGAAGATCTTGTCTGCAACATGAACGTGACCAAGATCTCGCTCGTCGGCGCGGGCATGCGCAGCCACGCAGGCGTCGCTGCGAAAATGTTCGAAGTGCTGGCCGAAAAAGGCATCAACATCCTCGTCATCGAAACCTCGGAAATCAATATCAGCGTCCTGATATCCTCCGAATACACCGAACTCGCGCTGCGCGCGCTGCACAGCGCCTACGGGCTCGACGCGGCCTAAGGAGGAAACATGCAAACCATCCTCATCACCGGCGCGAACCGCGGCCTCGGCCTCGAATTCGCCAGACAATATGCGGGTGACGGCGAAAATGTCATCGCCTGCTGCCGTAATCCGGCCAAAGCGGATGCGCTCGCCAAGCTTGCCGCCGAACATAAAAACATCCGCATCGAAACGCTCGACGTCGCCGACGACGCAAGCATCGCCGCGCTGGCGGACAAGCTCAAAGGCGCGGCCATCGATTTGCTCATCAACAATGCGGGAATTTATTCCGGAACCGGTAAAAGAGGCCGTGATTTCCCGGACGATAATGACGATACAAGCCAGAATTTCGGCACTATAGACACGGCGGCATGGATGACCGTTCTTCGCATCAACACGGTCGCGCCGGCCATGGTGATGCAGGCGTTTGTGCCGCAACTCAAAAAGGGCGCGGGCAAAAAAATCGTCAATATCACGAGCGGCATGGGATCGATCGCCAACATGGGAAGCGGCTCCGTCGCCTATCGCAGCAGCAAAGCCGCGCTCAATGCCGCAATGCGAACGATCATGCATGATCTGAGCGCTGATAAAATCGCCATCGCCAATCTGCATCCGGGCTGGGTTCAAACCGACATGGGCGGCGCGCGCGCCAACCTGACGCCCGAACAAAGCGTAACGGCAATGCGCAAGACGATTGCCAGAATCTCCATAAAAAATACGGGCTCTTTCTTCAATTACGACGGACAAATTATTCCATGGTGACGGTTTCCCCCTCCCTCCAGCATTTGTGGCAGCGCGGCTGCGATTTTCTCGGCACACCGCTGGCCATTATGGGCGGCGCGATGTCGTGGGTTTCCGAACGGCATCTGGTTGCGGCTTTGTCGAACGCGGGCGGTTTCGGCACCATCGCATGCGGTTCGATGTCGCCCGACCTGCTGCGCGCCGAAATCCAGGGCACGAAAGCGCTGACGCAAAAACCGTTCGGCGTGAACCTCATCACGATGCACCCGCAGCTCGACGAGCTGATCGATGTCTGCCTTGCCGAAAAAGTTACGCATATCGTGCTGGCGGGCGGATTGCCGCCCGCGCCTGCGATCAAAAAAATTAGGTCCGGCGGCGCGAAGCTGATGTGCTTCACCCCCACCGCGCCGCTTGGCAAAAAACTCATCCGCATGGGCGCGGACGCGCTCATCATCGAAGGCATGGAAGCGGGCGGCCACATCGGCCCGGTCAGCACGTCGGTGCTGGCGCAGGAAATCCTGCCCCAGATCCGCGACGTTCCGGTTTTCGTCGCGGGCGGCATCGGGCGCGGCGAAGCCATTTTGTCCTATCTCGAAATGGGCGCGTCCGGCGTGCAGCTTGGCACCCGCTTCGTCTGCGCCACCGAATGCATCGCGCACCCGAACTTCAAACAGGCCTTCATCCGCGCCGCCGCGCGCGACGCCGTGCCTTCGGTGCAGCTCGACCCGCGCTTTCCGGTCATTCCCGTGCGCGCCATCGCCAACGAAGGCGGCAAACGTTTCATGGACAAGCAGCGCGAAGTCGTCGCGCGCTTCGACAAAGGCGAACTGACTAAGGAAGAAGCCCAGCTGGAGATCGAGCATTTCTGGGCCGGAGCCCTGCGCCGCGCGGTCATCGAGGGCGATGTCGAAAACGGCTCGGTCATGGCCGGGCAAAGCGTCGGGATGGTGGCCCGCGAACAGCCTGTGGCCGAAATCCTGGCCGAGCTTGTCGAACAAGCCGAAAAAGCCTTGGAAAACAGGTAAAAAGCCGTTTTTTGGCCGCATTTCCGGCCCTGTAACTATTTGCGTTTTTTCTGGACATCTTCTAATGTCCGGCCATGTCCGGAAACCGACGGAAAAAAACGGCTTCGCCCACGCCGCCGCCTCAGCACGCGCAGGAACCAGCGCCCGCGCGCGTCGTCGCCATTCCCAAAGAGACACCGGCAGAACCCCAGCCGGAAACACGGCGGCCGGGAGCGGCGAAGCCGCACCCGAGAAGCGAACGCATCGGCGATGCCCTGCGTCAGGCGCGGCTCGACCGCGGCGAAGACCTTTACGCCATCGCTGAATATCTGTGCATCAAGCCGAACTTCCTGATCGCGCTCGAAAACAGCCATTACGACCAGTTCCCGGCCGACACCTACATTATCGGCTTCCTGCGCACCTACGCCGATTTTCTCGGCGTCAAGGATGCCGGCGAACGCTACCGCTACGAAATGGCGGGCCGCCGCAAGGAACCGGTCCTTACGATGCCCACGCCGCTGACCGAAGGCCGCGCGCCGTCGGGGCTTATCATGGTCGGCGCGCTCGTCGCGGCTTTGTTCGTCTATGCGATCTGGTACGGCCTGTCGGCTTCCAACCGCCGCGCGAGCAACGCGCCGCCGCCGCTGCCCACCGCGCAGCAGATCGTGCCCGCACCCTCCGTCGCCGCTTCGGGCGCCGCCGCCGGGCTGACTGCGCCCGTTTCCGCATCCGTTTCGACACCGGCGCCTGCCGCGACGGCATCCGCCGCCCCGATGCAAAGCGCGGCCCAAGCCGCATCGCCGCTTCCGCCCGCTGCAGGCATCGAAGTGACAGGCAGGCAGCCCGACGCCCACGTGGCAGCGGCAGACAAAGACATCAAAGAAACCAAAGAAGCCAAGACCGCCGCGGAACCGAAAGCGGCGGAGACTGCCGAAACGAAAGACGCCAAGCCGGCGGCAAAACCCGCCGCGCCCAAACCGCCCAAGACCAAAATTTACGGCAGCGCCGACAACGCTTCGGGCCTCGTCATCCACGCGACGCAAAGCAGCTGGGTCCTCATCACCGACCCGGATGGCACGGCCGTATTCGACCATGTCCTGAAACCGGGCGACAGCTACCGCGTGCCGGACAGGCCGGGTTTGCGCCTGACCACAGGCAACGGCAGCGGCATCACGCTGACGCGCGCCGGCCAGACCCTGCCGAAAATTTCGTCCGGCGCGCCGCATGTCGTGCGCGACATCCCGCTCGGCCCGGACATGATGTCCGGCGACCAATAAATTTCGTATGAAGGAGTTAAAAATGTCCGCAGATCATTCCGACGCCCAAGCCTATCGCCCGTGGCGGCAAATCGTGCGCCGCAAAAGCCGCCAGATCATGGTCGGCAACGTGGCCGTGGGCGGCGACGCGCCGATCAGCGTGCAGACGATGACCAACACGCTGACGAGCGACGCAGCGGCGACGATCGCGCAAGTCAACGCGGCGGCCGAAGCGGGCGCCGACATCGTGCGCGTGTCCTGCCCCGACGAAGCTTCGACCGCCGCGCTCAAGGACATCGTCAAAGCCGTCAACGTGCCGCTGGTCGCCGACATCCATTTCCATTACAAGCGCGGCATCGAAGCCGCCAAGGCGGGTGCTGCGTGCCTGCGCATCAACCCGGGCAATATCGGCTCCGAAGACCGCGTCAAGGAAGTCGTGCAGGCCGCCAAAGACCATGGCTGCGCCATGCGCATCGGCGTCAATGCCGGATCGCTTGAACATGAACTGCTGGAAAAATACGGCGAGCCCTGCCCCGACGCGATGGTCGAAAGCGCGATGCGGCATGCCAAAATCCTCGAAGATCATGATTTCTTCGACTTCAAGATCAGCGTCAAGGCGTCGGACGTTTTCCTTGCCGTGGCGTCCTATCAGGCTCTGGCCGACGCTTGCGATTACCCGCTCCATATCGGCATTACCGAAGCGGGCGGGCTTCGCGCGGGCACGATCAAAAGCTCGATCGGCCTCGGCTCTCTGCTGTGGGCGGGCATCGGCGACACGATGCGCGTGTCACTGTCGGCCGACCCGGTCGAGGAAGTCAAAGTCGGCTACGACATCCTGAAATCGCTCGGCCTGCGCCGGCGCGGCGTCACGGTCATTTCGTGCCCGTCCTGCGCGCGGCAGAATTTTAACGTCATCAAGACGGTCGAAGTGCTGGAAGAACGGCTGTCGCACATCACGACGCCGATGACGGTGTCGGTGATCGGCTGCGTCGTCAACGGCCCCGGCGAGGCGATGATGACCGACATCGGCCTGACCGGCGGCGGCAAGGGCACGCACCAGATTTACATCGCGGGCCAGACCGCGCACCGTTTGCAGAACGAAGACATCGTCGGCCATCTCGTCGAGCTGGTCGAAAAGAAAGCCGCCGAAATCGCAGCCGAGAAAGACAAGCTCGAAAGCGCGGCGGAATAAAGACGAATTAGAATTAGAATAAACATATAGAATAAATATATAACGAGGACGGCATATTATGCTTGCACATATTGCATTGGCTCACGCCAAATGGGAGAAACAACGCAAGCTCAAAGCGTCTGCCAAGGAGTTGCGCCGGGCTTTTTCAAACCTTGCGTCTTCGACGACCAAGTGGGTTCGTCTGCAAAAGAAAGTCGAAAACTCGAAAGCGTATAAGGATATAAAGGATTTTGCCCGAAATAATGGCGAACCTGTCACACCCTTAAACGAAACAAAGGAGTTCAAGACCGTCGAAGCGTGCCTTGCCGCGATCAAAGAACTTTCGCACACACACCGCGCCGGTTCTCACGAATGGTATGAAGCCCATGCGGCTCTGGCGCTTCAGCTTGCACCGCTTTTCAAACGCGCCGCCAACCAAACACTTACCCCGCCCGGCGCCAACGATCGTTACGTCCAGCAGCAACTTGCCCACATCCCCAAGCTGGTGGAGCGCACCGGCGCAGCACTGGACACAGCCGTGAAAATGCACGAAAACATTATGGCTCGCTTGATCCCATCCCCTGCCTGCGCCTGATCCGTTATGTACCTTGCCGAAACCTTGTCCCGCGTCCTTGCGCGGCATGACGAATTGCGCGACGCTTTGTCGCAGCCGAACGTCACGCCCGACCAGTTCGCGAAACTGTCCAAGGAATATGCCGAACTGACCCCCGTCTGCGACGCCATTTCCGGCCTGAACCGCGCAAAGAAGGAACTCGCCGACGCGCAAAGCCTGCTGTCCGACCCGGACATGGCAACGGAAGCGAAGCAGGAAATCGAACGCTTGCGCCCACGCATTCCCGAACTTGAATTGCAGGTGCAGAAAATGCTCCTGCCCAAGGATATCGCCGACGAACGCAACGCGATCCTCGAAATCCGCGCAGGAGCGGGCGGCACCGAAGCCGCTTTGTTCGCGGCCCTATTGTTCGACATGTACCGCAAATATGCGGGCGTTCGCGGCTGGAAGTTCGAAGTCATGGAAATGTCCGAGAGCGACCTTGGCGGCCTCAAGGAAGGCGTGGCCGAAATCAGCGGGCGTGGCGTGTTCGCGCGCCTGAAATTCGAATCCGGCGTGCATCGCGTCCAGCGCGTGCCGCAAACGGAAAATCAGGGCCGCGTCCATACCTCGACCGCGACCGTGGCCGTGCTGCCCGAAATGGAGGATGTCGATGTCCATATCGACGAAAAAGACCTGAAAATCGACGTTTATCGCGCCTCCGGCGCGGGCGGCCAGCACGTCAACAAAACCGAAAGCGCGGTGCGCATCACCCATATGCCGTCGGGCATCGTTGTGGCGATGCAGGAAGAACGCTCGCAGATCAAGAACCGCGCCAAGGCGATGAAGATTTTGCGCGCACGTTTATATGAACAGCAGGATACCGCGCGCAAATCCGCCCATGCGGCCGAACGCAAAAGCCAGGTCGGCACGGGCGACCGGTCCGAACGCATCCGCACCTACAACTTCCCGCAGGGCCGCGTGTCCGACCACCGCATCGAAATGACGCTTTACAACATCGACGAAGTCGTCAACGGAACCGGACTCGACGCCTTCATCGACGAGCTGATCCAGCGCGACGAAGCCGAAAAACTCGCCGCGCTCAACGCGGGATAAATTTGCTCAAGGCTGCGGCGACGCGATTTTTCCCGGCACAGGCTTGGCGACAACGGAAACATTCGGCCTTGTCGCTTGCTGCTCAGGAGCAGCCGTTTCGCCCATGATATAAATGCATCCGTAAATCAGCGCTGCCCATGCCGCGGCGCCGAAGATCATGGCCTCCCACGGCATTTTGGTCAGCGGCCGCATGTCTCCGGAGACGCGCGGTGGCCCAGAATCCCCGCCCGAAAAATTTTCCGCCCGCCTTTGCCTGCTCATTCTTGGCGTGGGAACCATATTAATATCTCCCTGTTATCCGCAAAAAGCTTCGCACATCCGCGCGCGAAAACAAAACGCGCGCCCCGACCATTTTTAACCAAAAACATCTTGCATTTTTCACATTATTGTTGTATGAATTTTCCCACATTCGCATGGCAGCGAATGCGCAGGCCGGAAGCCCCTTCCCCCCATCCCGGGAAGAGAGGGTATCGAAAGGAGGCTTTCCGCCGCAGACCGCATGCGGTCGCCTGCTTTACACGCAGGCGTCCGGTAGCGCGCGCTACTTTTTTATTCCGGCAAGCGAGGATATAAGAACGACAGAATAACCAACCAGAAAATCGAAATGACCTTATCGGACGTCCTTGCCACGGCAACGCAAAGGCTGCAAGCGGCAGGCATCGACAACCCGTCTTTCGACGCGCGCCTTTTGATCGGCACCGCGCTCAACCTCGACCGCGCGCAAATGCTGGCCCGCGCACGGGACGGCGTTTCCGCCGAACAACATGCGCACATCAAAAAACTGATCGCCCGCCGCGAAGTCCGCGAACCCGTCGCACGCATTTTGGGCATGCGCGAATTCTGGGGTTTGCCTTTCGCGCTCAACGAAGCGACGCTGGAACCCCGCCCGGACAGCGAAACGCTGATTGAAACGACATTGAAACCCCTTGCAGATCGCAAGACGGAAAGGCTGCGTCTGCTCGACCTCGGCACGGGTACGGGCTGCCTGCTTTTATCCCTGCTTCACGAACTGCCCAACGCATCCGGCCTTGGCATCGACTTGGCGCCACGCGCCGTCGAACAGGCGGTACAAAATGCCGCGACGCTCGGCCTCGAAAAACGCGCATCCTTCCGCACCGGAAACTGGCTCGACGGCATCGACGAGACATTCGACATCATCGTCAGCAACCCGCCTTATATCCGCACCGACGAAATCCCCGCGCTGATGCCCGAAGTCCGCGACCACGACCCTCGCGCGGCGCACGACGGCGGCGCGGACGGCCTCGCCCCCTATCGCCACCTCATCCCGCAATTAAAAAATTTCCTGAACCCGAACGGCTTCGCAATCTTCGAAGTCGGCCACGACCAGGCGCAACAGGTCGCCGCCCTGTTCGCGCAAAACAGCTTTCAAAATATAGAGATTCACGAGGATTTAAGCGGCAACGACCGCTGCATCTCAGCTTTTGTTTAAAATTGAGTGCCCAGAACTCGTTCGAAATCTTGTTAGGCCGAGGCGAAAATCGTGCTTTTCCCGATTTTTTCGCGCAGCGTATTTGACATACGTGAGCAGAAAAAATCGGGAAAAGTGCGGTTTGCAGCCCGGCATAACAAGATTGCGGACGGGTTCTTACATATCCTGATAGTTGGGGCCGCCCCCGCCTTCCGGCACGCACCAGTCGATATTCTGCGTCGGGTCTTTGATGTCGCAGGTTTTGCAATGCACGCAATTCTGCGCGTTGATTTGCAGGCGCGGCGCGCCGCCTTCCTCGACGATCTCGTAAACCCCGGCGGGGCAGTACAGCGTTTCGGGCGCGTCGTAAGTTTTCAAATTCACATCGATGG
>JAGWKW010000210.1 GCA_028865155.1 Alphaproteobacteria bacterium | reverse complement strand
CTCTTGTGATCCTGCCCCTATTTTGTCTATTCTTTAACCAGATTCCTGCCGCTCTTGGTAGGCTATAAATGACAAGCCTAAATAAGCGAGGTTTTTATGCGCCGCGACCGTCTTGCCCTATCATCCACTATCCTGCTTTGCGCGCTGGTCATGGCTTTCACCCAGCATACAGCGCGTGCCAGCGACGTTCTGCTGCCGTCTTCGACAACTGGCAGTGACGGCGCAAGCAACAGGCTGCCCGATCTCGGCCTGAGCGCGCCTACGCCGCAGGCTCCCCTTCCCTCTTCTTCCGATGCGCAAAAGAAAAATGCCGATATCAGCACGCCCATCCCGACTGGGCCGACCGCCGCCGAGATCAAGGCCGCAACCGATCTGAGCAAGCTCATCACCTCGCCGGACAGCGCGGAAGACATCAAAAATCTGCGCCCCGGCGAGCTTCCGACCAAAATTATCCACAAACCCGATCAATCCAGGATGCTGGCGGAAGCCTATAAGGACAGGCCCAACGTCCTGAGCATCGGCTTCAGCAGCCAGTCTCTGTTCGGGGCGCGGGATGTCGCGGCGATTCACGCCAAGATCGGGCTGAGCCGCAACCAAATCCCGGACTCGTGCCTTCTGACCGTGCGCGGCCTAGTGCAAACAAGCAAGGACGCATCCATGATCGACGGAGGCAACGCGTCGCAGGTACAAGTGCGCTATGACGGCATGATCAAGGGTTATATGATGAATGCGGTCGCGCTATGCCTCGCCACGCATCTGCCGCCGGACGCGGGCTTCCTGACCGAAACCGACGGGCGCTATGTTGTACCGTTGCATTTCATCCGCTGTCCGCCGCCAAACCGCCAGACATCCATGCTGACGATCACCTATGACGGCACCGACAAGGCGCAATGTGTTTATCAATAAAAGTGTTCGCTACTTCTGCTCATCAAGCAACTGGGCGGTCGGCAAATCGGCAAGGAAGTTCAAAATAATCTGCTGAACCTTCAGGTTATAGACGTTGTTATGCCCGGCGTCGGGAACGTAATAGGATTGCTTGGGCTCGTTGGCCGCCGCGAACAGTTTTTTGCCGAATTTGATCGGTATGACCTGATCCATTTCGCCATGCAGCAATAACAACGGCATATGAACCTTCTTGATCTTGGCGATGGAATCGAACCGGTCGAGCAGAAGCCAGCGCACCGGAACCAGCGGATAACGATCCGCACCAACATCGGGGATCGAGGTATAGGGCGATTCCAGAATAAGCCCCACCGCATGCGGGTATTCCGTCGCCATCTGCACCGCAACGCCGGTGCCCATCGACTCGCCGTAAAAAACCATGCCGTTTTCGGGCACGCCCTTGGCTCGGATCGCGTTGATCGCAGCGCGCGCGTCCATGTAAAGCCCCTGTTCGGACGGCGAGCCGGGATTGCAGAAGCCGCGATAACCGACCAGAAGCACGCCATATCCGGCGTCGAGCCACGGGCGGAATTTGTAGTTGCGGTAGCCGAGATGCCCGGCATTGCCTTGAAAGAAAACCACGGTCAGCTTGTCGAGTGCCTGCGGCGGACGGTACCAGCTCATCAGATGAAGCCCGTCCTTGGTTACGACCGGAAGCGGCTTCATTTCGGGCAGCGCCCATTCCGACGGCACAAAACGCACCGCGTCGGGGAAATACATCAAGCTGCGCTGCATCACGAACAGCGAACCGATGAACACGCCATAGACAAGCACAAGCGTTAAAATCCATCCGCCCGCACGGCGGTAAAAATGCCTCCACAACAGACGCTTCATGCCGCAGCCCCCGCCTGCATCCCGTAAAGCCGCGCATAAGCGCCGCCTTTGGCCAGTAATTCGCTATGCGTTCCCTGTTCGACCAAGTGCCCGCGTTCCAGCACGACGGTCAGGTCGGCATCGACGACGGTCGAAAGCCGGTGCGCGACGACGATGGTCGTGCGCCCTTGCTGCAAATGGCCAAGCGCGGCCTGCACCGCGCGTTCGGATTCGTTGTCGAGCGCAGACGTCGCTTCGTCGAGCAGCAAAATCGGCGCGTTGCGCAGCATGGCGCGCGCAATGGCGATGCGCTGGCGCTGTCCGCCCGACAATTTGACACCCATTTCCCCGACGCAGGTATCGTAACCTTCGGGCAGTGCGCGAATGAACGTGTCGGCAAAAGCGGCCTCGGCCGCCCGGACAATTTCTTCCTCGCTCGCATCGAGCTTGCCGTAAGCGATATTGGCGCGGATCGTATCATCGAACAGCGCCGTTTCCTGGCTGACCAGCGCGATCTTGTCGCGCAAACTGTCGAGTGTCACCGCACGTATGTCATTGCCGCCGACGGTAACGCGGCCTTCGCGCACATCGTAAAAACGTGGGATCAGGTTGATGATCGTCGATTTGCCCGCGCCCGACGCGCCGACGATGGCGACCGTCTTGCCGTGCGGCACCGTAACTGACAATCCGTCAAGCGCGCGCGTTCCATCGGCATAATTGAAAGTCACATCTTCGAGCGCAACGGTGTAATCGTCCGTCTGCAACGGCTTCGCGTCCGGCGCATCGACAATGACCGGCGCAACGTCGAGTAGCGTAAAGACGCGCTCCGCCGCCGCAAGCCCTGCCTGAAACTGGATATTGACGCGGCCCATCCGCTTCATCGGGTCATAGGCGAGCAAAAACGAAGCGATAAAGGCAACAAGGTCGCCGACGGTGTTGGTGCCACGCGCGATCTGCGTATAGCCATAAAGAACAAGCGCGGAAACCGCGATACTGCTAAGCACTTCCATGACCGGTCCGGCGATCGCGCCGACGCGCACACCTTTAAGCGATAGTTTGAAAATCGTTTCGGTCATTTCGCGCACGCGCTCCGTCTCCAGCCCTTCGTT
>JAGWKW010000014.1 GCA_028865155.1 Alphaproteobacteria bacterium | reverse complement strand
GTAAAAAACCGGCGAAAAATTTCCGCCGGTTTCAAAAAAACGCCGCGCGAACAAACGAACGCGCGGCGAAAATTTTTCGCTTCGAAGATGCGAAAGAAAAGCTCAGGCTTTTTTCGCGGCCTTGACGCGCTTGGAAAGACGCGACGCTTTGCGCGCCGCGGTCTTGCGGTGAAGCGTGCCGGCGCTTGCGCCGCGCGCAAGCGCGGACTCGGCCGCGCGCTGCGCCTTGATCGCCGCTGCTTCGTCGCCCGAAGCCGCGACGGTTTCGGCGTGCTTGACCGCCGTGCGGATCGATGCGCGGCGCGAGCGGTTGCGCGTGTTGCGCTTTTCGTTCTGACGTGTGCGCTTTTTCGCTGATTTGTGGTTGGCCATGCCTGAATTCCCGAATATCCGTCGTTGATCTGGTTCTATCGTTTTTGTTTTTCGTACGGCAGCGCCGGCGCGCGCTTTCAAGCGCGAGGAGCGGACTCATACGCGCGCGAGGCGCTGTGGTCAAGGATTTATTGCGCAAGCGGCACGAAGGACGGGAAGCTTGTTTACAGTTAACCTTTGCGCTGATATATGCTCGCTTATAGTCGCTGTTTAGTCGCCAGTTATTATTTATACGGGGTACGGACATGAAGCTCATCGCGGGAAACGGCAACAGGCCTCTGGCCGAGGCGATCGCGCAAAATCTCGGCACCACCCTGACGCAGGCCACCATCCGCCGTTTCGCCGATATGGAAGTTTTCGTCGAGATCCTCGAAAATGTGCGCGGCGAGGATGTCTTTGTCATCCAGCCGACGTCGTTCCCCGCCAATGACACGTTGATGGAGCTTCTGATCACGATCGATGCGCTCAAGCGCGCGTCGGCGCGGCGTATCACCGCCGTCATTCCTTATTACGGTTACGCGCGGCAGGACCGCAAAACAAGCTCGCGCTCGCCGATCACGGCCAAGCTGATCGCCAATCTGATCACCACGGCGGGCGCGCACCGTGTTTTGACGCTCGATCTTCATGCCGGACAAATCCAGGGCTTTTTCGACATCCCGGTCGACAATCTGTTCGTCGGCCCCGTTTTCGTGCGCCATGTCCGCGACACGCTGGCGGTGCAGGGCACGCTGCCCGAAGGGCTGACGATTGTAAGCCCCGACGTCGGCGGCGTGATCCGCGCCCGCGCGATGGCCAAGAAGCTGGACGCGGGCCTTGCCATCATCGACAAGCGCCGCGAAAAAGCGGGCGAGTCCGAGGTCATGAACATTATCGGCGAAGTCGACGGGCGCGACTGCATCATGCTGGACGACATTGTCGACAGCGCCGGCACCTTATGCAATGCGGCGGGCGCGCTCAAGGCCGCAGGCGCACGCACGGTCACGGCCTATTGCTCGCACGGCGTTCTGTCGGGCGAGGCGGTGCCGCGCGTCAACAAGTCGCCGCTTGAAAGGCTGATCGTCACGGATTCGATCGAGGCCGCCCCCAGCATTCTGGATTCCGGGAAAATTCAGCAGCTTAGCGTTGCCCCGTTGATGGCCGAGGCCATTATCCGCATCAGCCAGGAGCGGTCGGTGTCGAGCCTTTTCAGTTAAGATAAAAAGACTCGCAATTCGCCTGCCCTTTCTGCTATCCACACCCCGCAACGGTCGGCACCCCTGGAGGCCGGCCCTTTTAACCAAACGCAGTTCCGGTTCGCGTTGTCAGGGGGCAGCTTAGCCGCGCATGGGGTTACCCCCTGCCCGTTTTCGCTTCTCTCCCTGCCTTTTCGTTCCGGCCATGAAGGAGAGAGAATATGTCCCAGACTGTCACCACGCTTGCCGCCGTCGCGCGCACCAAGGAAAGCAAGGGCGCCGCCCGCGCCACCCGCCGCACGGGCAAGGTTCCTGCCGTCATTTACGGCGACAAGCAGGCGCCGATCATGATCGCGATCGACGACAATCTTCTGAGCCGTTTCGTCAACCGCGCCGGATTCCTGACCCATCTGTTCGACCTCGAGATCGACGGCAAGAAGCATCGCGTCCTGCCGCGCGACGTTCAGTTCGACCCGGTCAGCGACCGTCCTCTCCATGTCGATTTCATGCGTGTTTCGGCCAACACGCGCGTCCGCGTCGCGATCCCCGTCTCTTTCACCGACAGCGACAAGTCGCCCGGCATCAAGCGCGGCGGCACACTGAACGTCGTGCATCACGAGATCGAGGTCGCCTGCGCGCCCGGCAACATTCCGGAAAAGTTCGAAATCAGCCTGGAAGGGTTGCAGATCAACGAGGCCGTGCATTTGAGCGCGCTCAAGCTGCCTGAAGGCGTTGCACTGACCACGCATGAGAAGGACTTCACCATCGCCACCATCGCGGTGCCGTCTGCTATCCGGTCCGAAAACGAAGCGGCGGCGGCGGCTGCCGCTGCACCTGCCACTGAGGCTGCGGCCGGCGACGCCGCCGCGCCTGCTGCGGGCGCTGCCGCCGCCGCGGCCGGAGCCGATGCGGCCAAGAAACCCGAAGCCAAGAAGTAAGAAAAAGGAAATTAGGGGGTCGGGAGATAAGAGGGTATACTCTTTTTGTTCCCGGCTTCCCTCTTTCCGGCTTTTCCGA
Organism: Alphaproteobacteria bacterium; assembly: GCA_028865155.1. Taxonomy (GTDB): domain Bacteria; phylum Pseudomonadota; class Alphaproteobacteria; order UBA9219; family UBA9219; genus CAIXLI01. The sequence goes on along the minus strand of JAGWKW010000014.1, from coordinate 11,089 downwards.
TGGCTTCCCCTTCCCGCCTTATTATCGGCCTCGGCAATCACGGCGAGGAATATGCCAGAACCCGGCACAATATCGGCTTTATGGCCGTCGACGCCATTGCCGCGCGCTATGGCTGTCCGGCATGGAAGAAAAAATTCCGCGGGTTCGTCACATCTTCCGCCGAGGGCGCGAATGCGTTTCTTTTGCTGAAGCCGCAGACCTACATGAATCTGTCGGGCGAGTCCGCCGTCGAGGCGATGAATTTCTATCAACTGAAGCTCGAACAGGTTGTCGTGTTCCATGACGATCTCGACCTTCTGCCCGGACAGGTCAAAATCAAGCAGGGCGGCGGCAGCGGCGGGCATAACGGGCTTAAATCGCTCGATACGCATATCGGGCAGGATTATTGGCGCGTGCGGATCGGCATAGGCAGGCCGGTGACCGAGCAGGGCGAACCCGTCAAGGGCGATGCGGTAACGAATTACGTTCTCAACCCCTTCGCCAAGGCCGACCGCGCGTGGGTCGAACCTTTGCTCGATGCGATTGCGGGCGAATTCGATTTGCTTTTGGCCGGGGATTATGCAGCCTATGCGATGAAATTACCGAAGGCGTAACGGATGCTTCAATATGTCACAATTCTTGGCGCCGCTATCGCCACCGCCGGTTCTTTTTCCTATTTGCGCGATACTTTCAAAGGGCGCACGAAACCCAACCGCGTCACTTACGCGATATGGGCCGCGACCGCGCTGACCAGCACGGCGGCGGGGTTGATGGAAGGCGTGCGCTGGGCCGTTCTTCCGGTTTTTCTGGCCGGGTTGCTGCCTGCGCTGATTTTCGTCGTGTCGTTCCATAATAAAAACGCTTATTGGCGGACGCGGGGCTTCGATTACGTCTGCGGTTTTCTGTCCGCGATGGCGCTCGTGCTGTGGCGCATTACGCATGACGCGAATATCGCCATCGGTTTTTCCATAGTGTCGAATTTGCTCGCCGCCGTGCCGACGATGCTGAAAGCCTGGACGCATCCCGAAAGCGAATCCGCCGCTACCTATGCGACCGGCGCGGTCAGCGCCGTGACGGCTTTCGTCGCCGCGCCTGCGCCGTCTTTCGCGGCTTATGCGTTCCCTGCCTGCATTTTGCTGGACTGCCTGATTATCCTGTTCGCCTTATGGCACAGGAAAATCGCGCGGCTTATCGGTTTGCGTTGACCGGATACCGAAGGCGAGCGCCAAGCCTGCGACCAGAACGACGGCGGCGATTTCCGCCGCGCGATGAAATTCTGCAGGTATGGTCAAGACGCCGATCATGAAAGCAAGCCACAGGGCTGCAAGCGCAACAACGGGCATTCGCCATTTGCCAAGCGAAAAACCGCCTTCGGGCGGCAATTTCCCGAAACCGTTTGCAAAACCGACGACGGTTATCAGGTAGGCGATGAAAAACAGAACCGTAGTCGCCGCGTAAAGGTCGGTCGCGCTGCGCGCAGTCAGAAAAATGGCGAGTTCGATAGCCGTGACCAAAAAGATGGCAGGAGCAGGCACTTTATGTTTCGACACGCTCGCCAGCCGTGCCGCCCCCGGTATGCGTTCGTCGCGTGCAACGGCGTAAAGAATGCGCGCTGTTGCCGCCATGACGAGCAAAGCAAGGGCGAACATCGCGATCAGAACAAAAACGAGAAAAATTTTCGTCGCCGCGCCGCCGAGATGATAGGCGACGATGGCCGAGATGGGGTCGGGCGAAGCCGTAATGCGCGCCACATCGGGAATCGCCAGGATCAGAATGGCAAGAAAAAGCCCGCCGAGAATGACGGAAGAGATGACCGCAGAAAGGATGCTGCGCGGCGCGATGTTTTTGGCGTTCTTCGTTTCTTCCGACAGATCGGACGGCAGTTCGAAACCGATGATCGTCCATGCCGCCAACAGACTGGCAAGCAAAAAGCCGGGCCAATAAGGCAAGGGTCGCTTTGGCACTGCCGTCAGTAAATCGATGCGCGCTTCGCCGTGAAGCAGGACAACGGCCAGAAGTGCGCCGCCGAAAAGCGCAAGCGCGACGATTTCGGCGACGACGGCAAGCTTGTTGAGCGATGCGGCAAGCCTGACGCCATATATGTTGATAGCCATATGCGACAGGATGATGGCGCAGCCGACCACGTCGAGCGTCGTCGCATCGAACGTCACGCCAAGCAGCGTTTGCAGAGGCGTCACGATAGCGGTGATGATGCCCGCGCCGCCTATACAGTAGGCCAAAAAAAGCATCCACGCGGTAAACCAGCCGATGCGCGGCGAAAATAGCTTGCTGTTCCAGTTGTAGATCGCGCCGGTCAACGGGACGCGGCCCGAAAGTTCGGCAAAGACAAGCGCGACGAGAAACTGGCCGCAACCGACGGCAGGCCATGTCCAGGTACCGAACGGCCCTGCCTTGCCGAGCATGTAGCCGAAATTGGCAAAAATGCCCATCAGCACCGACATATCGGAAAAGCCGATGGCAAAAGATGCAAAAGAACCAAGGCTGCGCTGCAGGCGCGGCGTATAACCGGCGTCGATAAGCGCCTGATCGTCGGCGGATTTTTCGTCGGACATGGAAACCCTTGTTTCCGAAGCAGCTTCGGAAACGATAGGGCAAAACCGTTTTCAGGTCAAAATCAGCCTTTGCTCGCGGTAGCGCCGTAGCGACGGTCACGGCGGCGGAATTCGTCGAGCGCTTGCGCCAGATGTTCCCCAGAAAAGTCGGGCCATAGCACGTCGAGGAAGACATATTCGGCATAGGCGGACTGCCAGAGAAGGAAATTGCTGATGCGTTGTTCCCCGCTCGTGCGGATGACGAGGTCGGGGTCAGGCATCCCGCCCGTCGACAGGAACGACTGGAACAGATGCTCGTCGATCGCGTCGGCTTGAAGCTGGCCGCGCTCCACCGCCTTGGCCAGCGCGCGCGCGGCGGATGTGATTTCCTGCCGCCCGCCGTAATTAAGCGCGAGCGTCAAGGTGAGTTTGCGGTTGTCTTGCGTCAAATCTTCGGCATGGTCGATGAGTTCGACGATATCGGGAGGGAGTTTTTTCCGGTCGCCGATGATGCGAACGCGGACCCGTTCCTTGTGCAGGCCGGCAAGTTCGCTGCGCAGATAAAAACGTAAAAGCCGCATCAACTCGCCGATTTCGGAAACCGGGCGGCGCCAATTTTCGGACGAAAAACTGTAAAGCGTCAGATGTGTGATGCCGAGACCTGGTGCTGCCTGAATCGTGCGGCGCACGGCTTCGATCCCGGCGCGGTGGCCCATCGGGCGCGGCAAGCCGCGCGCCTTGGCCCAGCGTCCGTTGCCGTCCATGATGATCGCGGCGTGCAGGGATTGTTCGTTGTCCATGGCGCAAGTTTACGAGTGCAATGGGGCAAGTTTGAGGCGGCCTATACCCCTAGACCTGCATGATTTCCTTTTCCTTGGACGACAGAAGCTCGTCGATTTTCTTGATTGTCTCGTCAGTCAGCTTCTGCACCTTGTCGGAGTTGGTCTTGGTTTCGTCTTCGGACAGTTTTTCCTTCTTGATCGCGTCCATCGCGTCGCGGCGCACGTTGCGCACTGCGATCCGCGCGCTTTCCGTATATTTGCCCGCAACTTTGGCCAGTTCCTGACGGCGTTCCTGGCTCAGTTCCGGCAGGGGTACGCGGATGGTCTGGCCGTCGGGCTGCGGATTGAGGCCGAGACCCGCGTCGCGGATGGCCTTTTCGACGTTTTTGACCAAGCCTTTGTCCCATACCTGCACGGTGCGCAGGCGCGGCTCGGGCACGCCCACCGTGCCGACCTGATTGACCGGCATCATGCTGCCGTAAGCGTCGACCTGGATATGGTCGAGCAGGTTTGTCGAAGCGCGGCCCGTGCGCAGGCCGGCAAATTCCTTGCGCAGCGCGTCGATCGCGCCGTCCATGCGTTGTTTGGTCTGGTCGAGATTCATGGCTGTCCTTATTCTATAATGGTACACTTGCCCTTGCCTTGCATCACGTTCGCGAAGGCTCCGTGATCGAAGATCGAGAAAACGAGGATCGGGATATGGCTTTGCCGCGCCAATGAAATGGCCGAGGTGTCCATGACCTGCAGATCCTGCGCCAGCACGTCCAGATAGGAAAGCTTGTCGTAACGCGTGGCCGATTTGTCCTTGGTCGGGTCGGCGCTATAGACGCCATCGACCTTGGTCGCTTTGAGCAACGCATCGCACTGCATTTCCGATGCGCGCAACGCCGCCGCGCTGTCAGTGGTGAAAAACGGGTTGCCGGTGCCGGCGGCGAAAATCACCGCGCGGCCTTTTTCCATGTGGCGCATGGCGCGGCGGCGGATATAGGGTTCGCAGACCGACGACATCGGGATGGCGGACAAAACGCGCGTCGGCACGCCCGCTTTTTCGAGCGCGTTCTGCATCGCCAGGGCGTTGATGACGGTCGCCAGCATGCCCATATAATCGGCCGTGGCGCGATCCATGCCCTGCGCCGCGCCGGAGACGCCGCGAAAGATGTTGCCGCCGCCGATGACGGCGCAGACTTCGACGCCCATATCGATGACGGATTTGACTTCCTCCGCGACGCGCGCGACGACTTCCGGATCCAGCCCGTAGTCGCGCCCGCCCATGAGCGCTTCGCCCGACAGCTTGAGCAGGACGCGCTTGTATTTCGTTTTGGGGTTCGGCATTTCGTTTTTCCGGGCAAGGTTGGGCATGAGCGGCCTCGTTCATGAATACGAAGCTGTTTTATCAGGGCAAAAAAAATTGCGCCAGTCCCTTGTCGGAACTGGCGCAAAAGAAGCTTTTCCGTGCCTATATACGGCTTCGGATGCCGTGGTGAATATCGTGATTTTTTGCGAACCCGCTGCGTAAGCGTACTTGGGGTACGTGCGCAAAGCGGGGCGCAAAAAAGCGCGATAGGCGCCCGGCAGACGGAGCCGTTAAGAGGCCATCTTGGCGACTTCGGCGGCAAAATCGTCCGCCGCCTTTTCGATGCCTTCGCCAAGCTGGTAACGCACGAAACCCGCCAGCTTGACCGGCGCGCCGAGATCCTTGGACGCCTTTTCGATCACTTGCGAGATTTTGCTTTCGCCGTCGACGACATAGACTTGTTCCAGCAAGACCACTTCTTCGTAATATTTGCGGATGCGGCCTTCGACCATCTTTTCGATGATCTGTTCCGGCTTGCCCGACGCGCGTGCCTGATCGGCCAGCACGTTGCGTTCGCGTTCCAGAGCCTTGGTATCGACATCGGCGACGGTCAGCGCTTCGGGGCGCGCGGCGGCGACATGCATCGCGATCTGCTTGCCGAGTTCGGCGAGCTTCGCGGCATCGGCCGAGGATTCCAGCGCGACGAGCACGCCGATCTTGCCGATATTCGGCGCGAGCGCGCTATGCACATAGGTGGCGACGATGCCCTGCGGCACTTCGAGCATGGCAACGCGGCGCAGCGACATGTTTTCGCCGATGGTGGCGACGAGGTTGGTCAGGGCTGCCTCGACCGTCGTGCCCGACGAATGTTTCGCTGCTTTCAGCGTTTCGATGGCGGCGCCGGTGTCGAGCGCGATCTGCGCCGTTTCCGCGGCGAAAGCCTGGAACTGATCGTTGCGGCCGATGAAGTCGGTTTCGGCGTTGACTTCGACGATGGCGGCTTTGTTGCCTTTGGCCGCGACCGCGATCAACCCTTCGGCTGCGACGCGGTCGGCTTTCTTGGCCGCTGCGGACAGGCCTTTCTTGCGCAGCCAGTCGATGGCGGCTTCCATGTCGCCGTTCGCTTCGTTAAGTGCCTTTTTGCAATCCATCATGCCTGCGCCGGTTTTGTCGCGCAGATCCTTGACCATCGTGGCGGTGATTTCTGCCATGTTGTTTCTCCTCGATAAAAAAGGGATTGGGAGCCCGGCGAAGACGCCGGGCTGCCGGATTTCAGAAAGGCCGCTTAACTGTTGACGGCTTCCTTGGTTTCTTCCGCGACCGTCGTTTCGCTTTCGGGCACGGTTTCGGAAGCGCCCGCATCCTTGCCGCTGGTGGTCAGTTCGGCGGCGATGCCGTCGAGAACCGCCTGCGCCGCGAGGTCGCAGTAAAGGTCGATGGCGCGCGACGCGTCGTCGTTGCCCGGCACCGGATAGGTGATGTGCGCGGGGTCGGAATTGCTGTCGACGATGGCGGCGACGGGGATGCCCAATTTCACGGCTTCGGCAATCGCAATGTCTTCCTTGATCGTGTCGACGACAAAGATGATGTCGGGCAGGCCGCCCATATCCTTGATGCCGCCGAGCGCCTTTTCCAGTTTGTCGCGGTCGCGCGACATTTCCAGCGCTTCCTTCTTGGTCAGCTTTTTAGCTTCGTCGCCGGCAAGCTTCTCGTCGAGCTCGCGCAGGCGCTTGATCGAGAGCGAGATCGTCTTCCAGTTGGTCAACATGCCGCCGAGCCAGCGATGGTTGACGTAATACTGGCCGCAGCGCGCGGCGGCTTCGGCGATCTTGCCCTGCGCCTGGCGCTTGGTGCCGACGAACAGAACGCGGCCGCCGCCCGCGACGGTGTCGCGCAGCGACTGCAGCGCACGCTGCATCATGGGAACGGTCTGTTCGAGATCGATGATGTGCACGTTATTGCGCACGCCGAACAGATAGGGTTGCATTTTGGGGTTCCAGCGGCGCGTATTGTGGCCGAAATGGACGCCTGCTTCGAACAGCTGGCGCAGGGAAACGACGGGCATCGTCATGTTTAGTGCCTTTCTCCGGTTGATCCGCCGCATGTCGTGTACCGAATATCGGCACCGGATGGCCTGTTTGCGGGATTGACCGCAAGAGCCGGACATGCGTGAGTTTTTATTTATGCCCGGAGACCATCCCCGGACAGGTGGCGTTGTACCCCTTTTTCGCGCCCGAAAGCAAGGAAAAGCGGGAAAAAGCGCGTTTTGGCCCGGTTCCGGCCTAGCCTTGGCCGCGCATGCGGTTCCAGACCCCCGCCGCCCGGCGCGGCAGCATACGCAACAATATGTCGTCGCGGGCACCGAAATGATGATGCATCGCCGCCGCAACATGGCCGACGAGCAGCAAAATCAGCAAAAACGCCGCCGTATTATGGATGTTGACGAAAGTTTCGGCCATAGCGCGGCTTTGCGGCACGGGCAAAAGCGGCCAGGAAACGGTGCCGAACAGCGTTAACGGATGCGCCGCCGCCGATACCATCGCCCAGCCGGTCAAAGGCATGCCGATCATGAAGACATAAAGCAGGACATGGCCGGCATGGGCTGCGCGCTGTTCCCACATCGGCATCGTCGCGGGGAAAGGCGGCGCGCGGTGCGCAAACCGCCAGCCGAGCCGGGCCAGGCTGAGCAGCAAAATCGTGATGCCGATGGATTTATGCAGATTGAAGGCCGCATCCCGGGCCGCGCCCTTGGGGAAGAAATCGAAACTGTAGCCGAGCGCGAGCATAAAGAGAATGAGCGCGGCGATGAGCCAATGAAGCGCTTTCGCGGTTTTGGTATAGGACGCGGCGGCGTCGGTCGAGGTCATGCGTATCCTCCATGGTCGGGAAACGTAAGCCGACAGGTTAGGAGCTAGCGCGCGCGGCGGCAAGATATGTTATAGGAACGGGATCGGGTTGTTCTTTTCCTTTTTCGGGCTTCCATGGACCATATCGAAACCATCATCATCGGCGCGGGCGCCGTCGGACTTGCCATTGCGCGGCGGCTGGCGGCGGACGGGCATGAGGTTCTGGTTCTGGAAGCCGAAGATAGCTGCGGAAGCGTAACGAGTTCACGCAACAGCGGCGTCATTCATGCCGGCATTTATTATCACCCCGGCAGTTTGAAGGCCCGGCTTTGCGTCGAGGGGCGCAAGAAACTCTATGCTTATGCCAAGGCGCGCGGCATTCCGCATAAAAATTGCGGGAAACTGGTCGTCGCGACGGATGAAGACCAAATTCCGCACTTGCGCGAATGGCAGGATATCGCCGCGCAAAACGGCGTGGAAGGGGTGCGGTTTCTGACGGGCGAAGAAGCGCGTGGAATGGAACCTGAAGTTTCGTGCGTGGCCGCGCTTCACGTTTCCGTCACAGGGATTATCGATGCGCCCGCTTATCTGCTCGCGCTCGAAGGCGATGCGGAAGGCGCGGGCGCGATGATCGCGCTGCGCAGTTTCGTCGCGGGCGGCGAAGCGACGGCGGACGGGTTCGTGCTGGATGTCACGGGCGATGCGCCGTCGCAGATTTCGTGCACATATCTGATCAACGCCGCCGGTTTGGGCGCGCAGAAATTTTCGCATTCACTGCAAGGGCTCGACACCGCGAGCGTGCCGCCGCAGGTGCTGGCCAAGGGCAATTATTTCAGCCTGTCGGGTAAAGCGCCGTTTTCGATGCTGGTTTATCCGCCGCCCACGCTCGGTTCGTCGGGGTTGCATACGACTTGCGATCTGGCCGGGCAGGTGCGTTTCGGCCCTGATGTCGAATGGGTCGATCACATAGATTACAAGGTCGACCCGGCCCGCGCCGCGCTGGCCGAACAGGCGATCCGCCGTTACTGGCCGAACCTGCCCGCGGACGCGTTGCAGCCCGATTATTGCGGCATTCGCCCCAAAGTCGCGCGCGCCAGTCCACATGATACCGATTTCATCATACAGGGTGAAACGGCGCATAAAGTTCCGAACTTGATCTGCCTTTACGGCATCGAGTCGCCGGGCTTGACCTCGTCGCTTGCAATCGGCGATTACGTGGCCGACCTTATGGAGAAGCAAAGTGCCTGAACTTTACTACGACCATCATGCTTTCTGCTGCACCAACCGCAGGCCCGACGGGCACGAACGCGGCTGCTGCGTGTCGAAAGGCGGCGAGCGTTTGCGCAATTACATGAAAAAGCGCGCGAAGGAGATGGGATTGCCTTCGACGCGGATCAACGGCGCGGGTTGTCTCGACCGCTGCGAGATGGGCCCCTGCATCGTGATCTATCCCGAAGGCGTGTGGTATGCGCCGCAAAACGAGGCCGATATCGACGAGATTCTGGTCACGTATCTGCAACAAGGCAAGCGCGTCGAACGGTTGGTGCTGCCACCGCGCGCCGCCGATGAATGACGACCGCACCATTTTTGCGCTTGCATCCGCCGCAGGCAAAGCGGGCGTCGCGGTGTTCCGCGTTTCAGGACGCGAGGCCGCGCGGGCGATAGAAAAATTGTGCGGATCGGCCACATTGCCCGAACCGCGCCGCGCGGTGATGCGTGAGCTGAAAAATCCGCAAAGCGGCGAGACCATCGACCGCGCGCTTGTGCTGTATTTCAAGGCGCCGCACAGTTTCACCGGCGAAGATGTTGTCGAATTTCAGACCCATGGCGGCCGTGCCGTGACGCAGGCGATTGTCGAAGCTTTGCAGGCGCTGCCTGCCTTTCGCCTTGCCGAGCCGGGCGAATTCACGCGGCGCGCTTTCGAAAACAGGCGCATGGATTTGACCGAGGCGGAAGCCGTCGCCGACCTTGTCCATGCCGACACCGAAGCACAACGCAGGCAGGCTTTGCGTCAGATGGACGGCGTACTCGGTAAAATCTATGAAGATTGGCGCGCGCGGCTGGCGCAAAGTCTGGCCTATATGGAAGCGGCGATCGATTTCGCCGACGAAGATTTACCCGAAGATCTGGCCGAGAAGCAGAATGCCGCGCTGCAGATCCTCCGCGCCGACATCGCCGCGCATTTGAACGATAACCGGCGCGGCGAAAGATTGCGCGAAGGGTTTTCGGTCGTTCTGCTCGGCGCACCGAATGCGGGCAAATCGTCGCTTCTGAACGCGCTCGCGCAGCGCGAAGCTGCCATCGTTGCGCCGACCGCCGGCACGACGCGCGACGTGATCGAAGTTCATCTGGATATAGGCGGATACCCGGTCATGCTGGCCGACACCGCCGGGTTAAGGGAAAGCACGGAAGAAATCGAAAGCGAGGGCATTCGCCGCGCCAGGGCGCGCGCCAAAACGGCGGATATGAAATTGCTGATCCTCGATGCGGACGCATTGGCGGCAACGCCGCGCGACATGATCGATGGCAATACGATTGTGGTCATGAACAAGATCGACCTTGCGCCTGCCGCCGCCCCGGAGGACGCAGTGGCCGTTTCGGCCCTGACAGGCGCGGGCATCGAGACGCTACTGGGCAAACTCGCGCATGAAATCGATATGCGTTTTTCAGGTTCGGGCGCGCCGCCCTTGACCCGCGCGCGGCACCGCGCAGCTTTGGAAGAATGTTGCGAACATATCGACCGCGCGCTCGGCGCCGCACAGCCCGATTTGCGCGCCGAAGATGTGCGGCTGGCGATGCGCGCATTGGGCCGGATTACGGGCCGCGTCGATGTCGAGGATTTGCTCGATGTCATTTTCCGCGACTTCTGCATCGGTAAGTAAAAGCAACCTAATTTATTGATTTCTCTTGTTTAATACCTATTTTTGGTAAGGAATCACCTCGCCTGTTAATAAAGTTTACCATCCCTTAAGAAATTATGTTACAGTATGCTTAACAGGTCGTTGACTGTCTTAACATGTGAGGCAAAATTATGCGCGTTCTGCTTGTCGAAGACGATACCTCGGTTGCGAAAAGCATCGAGCTGATGCTTCAAGCCGAAGGTTTCATCGTCGATACGACCGATCTGGGCGAAGACGGTCTCGAGATCGGCAAAATTTACGACTACGACATTATCATTCTCGACCTCATGCTGCCCGACATCGACGGCTATGAAGTGTTGCGCCGCCTGCGCGCCGCGCGCGTCACGACGCCGATTTTGATCCTGTCTGGCCTTTCCGAACTCGATAACAAGATCAAAGGCCTGGGCTTCGGCGCGGATGATTACCTGACCAAGCCGTTCGACCGCCGCGAGCTGGTCGCGCGCATTCACGCCATTATCCGCCGTTCCAAAGGCCATTCCGACAGCGTCATCCGCACCGGCAAGCTGATCGTCAATCTCGACACGCGCACGGTCGAAGTCGACGGCGCGCCGCTTCACCTGACCGGCAAGGAATATGGCATTCTCGAACTGCTCAGCTTGCGCAAGGGCACGACGCTGACCAAGGAGATGTTCCTGAACCACCTTTACGGCGGCATGGACGAGCCCGAGCTGAAGATCATCGACGTGTTCATCTGCAAGCTGCGCAAGAAGCTGGC
>JAGWKW010000013.1 GCA_028865155.1 Alphaproteobacteria bacterium | reverse complement strand
ATGGCTTATTCGAGCCTGACGAACATCTGGCCCATTCTCGTCATGTATGCGATCTGGCTGCCGCGCGCGATTTATAAACGCCGCCTCATCCTGCGCCCGTCGCGCGACCTTGCCTTGGCCGCCGCGCTTGCTGCGCTGGCCGTGCTTTCGACTCTGTGGTCGGATTACCCGATGGCAACGCTGCGCGCGTCTTTCGAATATGCGTCGATGCTGGCCTGCGCCGTCATCATGGCGCGGGTTACGACGGTGGAAAGCTTCGTCAAAGGCCTCGCGCTCGGCGCGACGCTCGTCCTGCTCGCGCTTTTCGGCGACGGCGGCTTTTCCTTCGCGGGCCTGTTCGGCTCGAAAAACCAGGTCGGTTTTTTCGCCGAGATCGGCGCGTTCGCGGCCCTGCTTTACATGTTCACCGGCGCGCGGCTGCGGTCGAAAATCGCCTTCGCCTGCATCTCTGCCGCCCTTTGCATGCCCTGCCTTGTCTTGAGCCGGTCGGCGACGTCGCTGGCCTCGCTGGCCCTGACCTTCGCGGCAGTCGCGGCGCTTGCTTTTACCCTCAAATTTCACCGCCGCATCCGGCCTGTGATTGCCATTGCCGCGCTTGCGCTTTGCGCCGCGGCGCTGTTCGCGCTGTTTTACGCCCGCCTCGATTTGCTGCTTTTCCGCGCCATGGGCAAAAATGCGAGCCTGACCGGACGCACCGAATTATGGCGCGAAGGCATCCGCACCGCGCTTCAAAAACCGTTTCTCGGCCATGGCTATCACGCTTTCTGGATCGTCGGCAATCCGCAGGCCGATCTTTACTGGTACAAGGCGCATGAGACGATCGGCGCGGGCTTCCATTTCCATAACATGTTCATTCAGGCCTTCGTCGATCTCGGCCTTGGCGGCGCGCTTCTGATCGCGCTCCTGATCGCTACGACTTTTTACGCGAGCCTGCGTTACGCGCTCAAAAACGGCATGACGCCGACAGGCGCGGCATGCTTCGGCTTCGTTTTCATGTTCTTGCTGCGCTCGTTCGTCGAGGTCGATTATCTCGGCCCGTTCGGCATCGGGCTGTTCATCGTCTATTCGATCCTGCCGCGCCTGGCGGACGAAGATAGGCGGGTCGCTGCCAGGCCTTGATCGACCGCACCTGCATCGTGGCGGGAAAGCGCGTCGCGGCATCGGGCGCGCCGCCCCAGTTTTTCGGCCCGCCGACCGCAAGATTGACGACGATATAGCAAGGCTTGCGCAGATCGGGCGGGGTAGGGCGCGAGAAAACCAGCCTTCGGTCGACATACCAGTTAATCCGCTCCGGCCCCCAGTCGACCGCGTAGTCGTGGAAGGCTGCGCTCAGGTCGCGATGCGTGTCGGTCGCATGCGCGAAAAACGCGCCATGTTTCGGAATGTTCGTATGCACGGTCGTATATACCGTATCCGGTCGTTCGCCGAGCACCTCCATGACGTCGAGTTCGGGCGGCCATGATTTATCGGCGGGCAGCAGCCAGAAAGCGGGCCACAGCCCCTTGCCGCGCGGCAGCTTCGCCGACATCGCGAACACGCCGTATTGCTGCGCATAGGGAAAGCTCGCGATCGCCGCGCCGATATATTTTTTGGGATCGTTTTTTCCGACGGTCGCGGCCCATAGGGGCGGCATCGGGCGCGCGGTGAAATTCAGCGCGCCGTCTTTTTCCGTCAGCGGCGACAATTTCCCCATCCGCGCGATCAGGTCGCCGTCGGGGCTGGCATCCGCCGCGCCGTCCGACGTCCAGGCCGGAAAATCGCGTTTGGGCGGCGGCCATGGCGACGGGCGTCCCGCCAGCGCATGATCCCAGATGTAGCCCGCCGCCCACGAAAAATTCGGATCGTCGAGCGGCCTGACAGCGGCGCCGGTCTGCACGCCGCCTTTGCGCCAGACGGGAAGCGTCGCAAAGCTTCGATCGAGCGTTGGCGTCGCGCCCGCGAGCGACAGCGTTTTTTCAGGCGGACGCGCATGGCCCGCGACCGGCGCGAGCGCGACCAGAAGCCCAAATACCGCGATGCGGTTTTTCATTGCAAATCCTCCCATGCGGTTTGCGGCGAAACCTGCGACCGATGGCGCATTCTTTGCAAGACGGGCTGCGGCGCGGTTTCCGCTTCCTTATGCATCTCGATTTGCGCCGGGGTTTCGGTCTGCGCCAGATTCCGGTTGCCCCGGACTTCGGCGCATTGCTCGCGGCACAAATCATCTTGCATATGGTCCGCAAGGCATCCCGAGGCGCAGGCATAATCGACGGGCGGCTTCGGCGGCTTCGGTTTTTGCTGCAAAACGAGCTTGTTCCCCATCACGGGCTCAGGCGGCGCGAACACATTATGTTCCGAAAGCTGCGTAGCGGTCGCCTTGGCGGCCTTGGCCGCGCGCGTTTTCGCGTTTTCTGGAAGCGCGGGCTTGACGTCATAACGGCATTGTTTGAGACAGACAGGCCCCGGCGCGCCGTTGTCGGCGCATAAGGATACGCAGCGGTAATCGGTTTCGGCATGCGCGGCCGGAAATGCGGCAAGGCAGAAAAAGGCGGCGAGCAGAGGCAAAAGACGCCTCATGCCGCTTCCTCCCGCATCGCATCGAGAATGGGGCGCAGTTCGCCTTTGATCCCGGCGCGGGACAAAGCGGGCGGCGCGCGGAACGCGCTGAGCCCCGCGCGGCCATGGTCGGCGGCGACCTCGACGACAAGATCGCTGCCGATGCGGGGCCGGTCGTCTGAAAAAGCGTAAAGCATCGCCTGATCGCATAACAGATTGATCAGCCGCGGCACGCCGCCGGTGAAATAATGCACGGCCGCGCAGGCATCGTCATCGAACAAATCCGCCGCGCCGCCGACGACGCCGAGCCGGTGGCGGATATAGGCGGCGGTTTCCGCGGCGGTCATCGGGTCGATATGGCAATGGGCGGAAATGCGCTGCACGAACTGGCGCAGATCGGGACGCTTGAGCGTTTCGAGCAGTTCCGGCTGGCCGACAAGGATGATCTGCAGCATCTGGTCTTTTTCGTTGTTGACGTTGGACAGCATCCGCAGATCTTCGAGCATCGCCGGCGTCAGATTCTGCGCTTCGTCAACGATCAACACGGCGCGCTTGCCGCTTCCATATTGCTTGACCAGGAAATCGACGAAACGGGCGTGAAGCCTGATGCCTTCCAGCCCTTCATTTTCGAATCCGTAAGCCATCGCGACCCAGTCGAGCAGGCAGCCCGAAGCCGGGCTGGCGTTGGTGATGACACCGACGGCGACATCCGCGCCCGCATTTTTCAAATAGCGGCGGATCAGCGTCGTCTTGCCAGCCCCGACTTCGCCCGTCATCACGATAAAGCCCGCCTGCGCCGCAATGCCGTAATCGAGCAGGTTGACGGCGCGGCGATGCCTGCGGCTCATGAACAAAAAGCCGGCATCGGGCAGAAGCGAAAAAGGCGGGCCGGAAAGCCCATAAAAGCTTTCATACATGGGAAACCTCGCGATATGGAAACCCTGCGCCGTCCATTTTGGAATAAAACGCCGGATTTAAGGTTTTTTTGTGCAGTGCGAAAAATAACCTTTCCGGTCCTGTTTCGCTAGTCTATATTTCGCGTCTAGGGATCAATTCATGATCGCCATACACTTGTAGGTAGAGCATGATCCGCAAATCAGGCCTTACGGTTCTGGCGCTCGCGCTTCTCGCTTTGGGCGGATGCGCGACGTCTGGTGCGCCTTCCAAAGCTCCAAAGAATAAACCCTATACGATCATCGCCGGGGACGTGTTGCAGGTCACGGTCTGGAAGGAAGAAGGGCTTAACCGCGAAGAGGCCGTCCTGCCCGACGGCACGATCGACTTTCCTTTGATCGGCTCGGTTCCGGTTCAGGGGCTGACGCCCAAGCAGGCGCAGGCGCTGATCAAGAAAAAATTGCACGACTATATTCCCGACGCCTCGGTTACCGTCGCCGTCAAGGCCGATCTCGGCCATACCGTTAGCGTGACCGGGCAAGTGGCGAAGCCGGGCACGTTCGTCATGGGCAATCGCATGACGGTCATGGAGGCGCTAAGCCAGGCGGGCGGCCTTACGCCCTATGCCGACGAGGGCGGCATCATCGTTCTGCGCCATCGTGGCGGCAAGGAAATCTCGATCTCTATTCCCTATGACGATATCGAGAGCGGCGACGATCTCGACAAGGATATCACTCTAGAGTCGGGCGATGTCGTCGTCGTGCCGACAGGGGGGTTATTATAACCATGCGTAAGCTTCTTCCTTTGGCGCTATGTATCGTGCTGGTCACGGGAACGGACATTGCCCATGCGGCGGAAGCCGCCGCGACGCAATCCTCTTCCGCCGGCGGCGAGCAGCCGCCCCCACCCCCGCCCGTCGGCGGCATCGATATCAAGGGTGTGCTGAAGGAATCTTTTCTTTACGAGACCAACCCTCTGCTGCGCACCTCCGACACGCATCCGCTCTATGGTTCCATAACCTCGCCCGAAATGATCCTCAGCGGGGCGACGCCGACGACGAACTTCAATGCGGACGCGCGCGTCGACGAAAATCTTTTCAATCAGACGATGTTCAACTCGACCGACCTTCACGCCAAGGCGGGCGTGACGCGAACCATGCAGCGCTGGAGCGCCGGGCTGAACGGCAAAATCGACTACGACACGACCCGCACGAGCGAATTGTCGACTTATGGTTTTATTGCCTCGCCGGTCCGGCATACGGGCGAAAGCGTGACGCCGAAAATTTCCTACAATCTGTCGCCGTCGGAAAAGCTGTCGCTGACGGGGGTATATCGGGCCTCGCAATATTCGGGCTCTCTCTATACCGACTATGACGTTTTTTCGGTGACGCCAACCTACAGCCGCGCTTTCGACCCGCTCGACACAGGGACTTTCTCGGTGCAGGCGCAACGCTACGAGACGACAAGCGGTGCAAGGAACGTCACCGACACGATAGGTCCGTCGGTCGGCTGGCGCCGGATTCTGACGCCGCGCCTTACCGCCGATGCATCCGTAGGTATTCAGGCGGTGCGAAATTATATCGCCGGCTCGGCTTCCCAGCCTTGGGGTTTGCAATATGATTTTCTCGCTGCGCTGACCTATAAAGGCGACCGCGATACCGCCGCATTGACCGCATCGCGTAACGAATATCCCTTTGGCAACGGCACCGAGGCGATGCTGACTTCGTTCGAAGTGAAGGGATCGCACGAGCTTAACGACAGGTTCGCGTTTCAGGGCGCCGCCAGTTACCGTTATACCGACTACCGCTTCACCGGGACAGGCAATCTCGAATCCATGACGGAAGGGAAGATCGGCCTCGCCTACCATTTGACGGACCATCTGGATATCGTGACATCCTACCGTTACCGTCATGAGACGCTGACAGGCCTGGCGCAAACCGCGCAGGATCATGCCGGACTCGTTACGCTGGCTTATAGACTCGGAACGTAAGGCGGAGGCGCCGATGGACGAACTTTCCCTGACCGATTACCTGGCGATCTTCAGGCGGCACAGAAAATATTTTCTGACCGCGTTCTTTGCCTTGTGGGGCGTATCGATCCTGTTCGCGCTGTCTTGGTCCGACTATCGCTCGACCGCGACGGTCGAGGTCGAACAGCCGCAGATCGCTCCGGCGATGACCGCGCCGGTCGGCGACAACGGCCAGGTCAGCGCGCCGGAATCGCTGGCCGATTTGCGCATCAGCAGGATCGAGCAGAAGGTCACATCGCCCGCCTCGCTGATCTCCATCATCGGCAAGTTTCATCTGTACCCCCACGCGCACGGGCGCGAACCGGCGGAAGCTCTCGCGCGCCGCATGGCGCACAGCATCAAACTGACGCTGATTGGCGGCGACATCGTCAACCCAGCGGCGACGCAGCGCATGTCGGCCGACCAGCTTTCCGCCATTGCCTTTACGCTCAGTTTTGATTACAGCGACCCGCAAACGGCGCAGCTGGTTCTAAACGAGCTCATAACGCGTTTCCTTGCCGAAGACCTGAAATCCCGCCGGGCCGATGCCGAAACGACCTCGGCCTTCCTCGGCGCGCAGATCGCGCAGCTCGGCACGTCGCTGGCTGCGCAGGAAAAGGAAATTGCCGCGTTCCAGAGCAAGAACGGCGTGGTCGATCCCGCGACGCTTTTGTTCAATCAGCAGGCCTCCGCCAACGCGGCGATAAGCCTGCAAAGCCTCGACTCGCAAATAGCGGCCAACGAGGGCACGCAAGGCTCGCTGCGCGCGCAGCTGGCCGACGTCGATCCTTACACGCGCGTTCTGGCCGACGGGCAGATTCTGACCACGCCCGAAACGCAGCTGCGCGCGCTCGAAGCGCAATACGCCACGCTGACGGCGCAATATGGCCCCGACCATCCCGATGTCGTGCGCGCCCGCAACCAGATCGCGGCCCTGCGCCGCCAGGTCGGCGCGGATACGGGACCGGATACGGCGGCGCTGCGGGCGCAGATCAAAAACGTCGAAACCAATCTCGCCGCCGCGCGCAAGAGCGAGGGGCCGAAGAACCCGGATCGCATTTCGCTCGAACGGCAGCTTGGCAGCCTGAAAAAACAGCTTGTTGCGGCGCGGCGGGATTCGTCGAGTTCCGGCATCCGGCGCGACGCCGACAATCCGGCCTATCTCGCGCTCGCGGCGCAGTTGCGGGCCGCCGAACAGCAGCACAAATCCCTGGCCGCGCAGCGCCGGGCGCTCGTCGCGCAACAGAAGAAATACGAAAAAGCGGTTTTGCAAAACCCGGATCTGCAACAGCAGATGGACAAGCTGTCGCGCGACCACAAGGATGCCGAGAAACGCTACGCCGACCTTAAAGAGCGCAAGATGGCCGCCGATATGGAAGCGCAGATGATCAAGGACCATAAAGGGCAAAGGCTCGTGGTCAGCAGCCCGCCCGACCTGCCTTTGACGACGCATCCGCGCCGCATCCTTCTGTTTATCGGCGGTTTCCTGTTTTCCCTTTTGGGCGGCGCGGCGGCGGTCGCGCTTGCCTATGCCGTCGATCAAAGCGTGTCGGGCGCGGCGCAGCTCGAAGCCGTGACCGGAACGGCGCCGCTGGCGGTCGTGCCATACCTTGCCACCGGCGAGGAAAAGAAGCGTGCCGGGCAATGGCCGCCGGAAGGGTGGGCAATGGTCAGGGAGGCAATTGGGGATAGGATATTTGCCTTCCGCGCGGCGGGAAAAGAGGATGCATGACATGGACAGGCTCGAAAAAGCGATGGAAAAAGCCCGCCAGGCGCGCGGCGCACCAAACGGCGCTTCGGCGCAAGGCTATGCCGACGCCATGGCTGCTTTGCACGCGACGGTCGATGTCGCGGAAGACATTCTGGACAGGAATCGCATCGTCGCGCACCATCCCCGCAGGCCCGAAGCCGATATTTTCCGCATCCTGCGCACGCAGATTTTGCAGGCCATGAACAAATCGGGCTTCAAGACCCTGGCCGTCACCAGCCCGCGCTATGGCGACGGCAAAACGACCATCGCTCTTAACCTTGCGCTCAGCATCGCGCTCGACCTCAAGCAGACCGTGCTCCTGGTCGATCTGGATTTCCGCAAGCCGATGATCCACGAACTGCTCGGCTTGCCGCGCGGCGCCGGGCTGACCGACTGCCTGATCGACGAGGTTCCCATCGCCGGCTGCCTTGCCCGCCTGCCGTTCGAGCGACTCAGCGTTTTGCCCGCCGGCGCGCCGCTCGACAACTCGTCGGAAATCCTCGGCTCGCCGCGCATGGCCGCGCTGGCGCGGGAACTGAAAACCCGCTACCCCGACCGGCTTGTGATCTACGACATGCCCCCGGTTCTGGCGCAGGACGATCCGATCGCCTTTTTGCCCCATGTCGATACGGCGCTTGTCGTCGTGCGCGACGGCGTCACGCGCGAAGCCGAGCTTAAGGCCTGTCTGGATATGCTCGACGGCGCGCCTATCCTCGGCACAGTCCTGAATGCCGTCGCCCACGGCTAGGGCAGGCGCGGGCAACGAGGCGAAAAAAACCTTTCCCGGAACGGCTTTGGATTGGTATAACCCGGTGCTTCGCGGCGGCCATAGCGTTTGCGCGCGATATGCGGGTGTAGCTCAATGGTAGAGCTCCAGCCTTCCAAGCTGGCTACGTGGGTTCGATTCCCATCACCCGCTCCATCTTCTCTTCCAAAGACTTCCGCTAAAATCTACATTGTAGCTATGAAATAAGCATTTTCAGCGTATTTATGCATCCATCGACATCCATAACCGTTGATTGACATCTGGGGGTATATAGGGGGTACAACTTGGGGTATAAAATTTGAGCGGCTGAAATATACCCCCATGCCGCTGACAGACGTCAAAATCCGCAACGCCAAAGCGAAGTCGAAGCCTTACAAACCGGCCGACGGCGACGGCATGTATCTGATGGTTACGCCGTCGGGCAGCAAATATTGGCGGCTTAAATACAGGTTTACGGGCAAGGAACGGTTGCTTGCCTTGGGTGTGATCCCGAAGTCAGCCTTTCCGACGCTCGCGACCGCCGTTTGGAGGCCAGAAAAAGCGTGGCGGCTGGTATCGACCCCTCGCAGGCCAAGCAGGCAGCCAAAAGAGAGGCTATTCTTCGAGGAGAAAACACTTTCGAGGCTATAACCCGTGAATGGCACAAAACCCGTGAAAACAAGTGGACATCAAATTACGCAGCCAATCTTCTGAGGAGATTTGAGGCCGATATATTCCCACGTCTCGGCAACCGCCCTGTGGCCGAAATTACGCCGCCGGGGGTGTTATCCGCCGTGCGGGTGTTGGAAAAGCGCGGCGCGCTGGATTTGGCGCGACGGACGATGCAGACCTGCGGCCAGATTTTCATGTATGCGATTGCGACGGGCAGGGCGGTTCACAATCCGGTGGCGGATTTGCGTGGGGCATTGAAAACGCCTGTGCGGAAACATTAGCCAGCGCCGCGTCAACGTTGCCGTCCTGCGTATCCGGCAAAAAGCTTCAGCCAAGGCCGCCCGCAAGCGCGTCCGCGAGGAAGAAAAATCCGCCGCCCGTGCGTGGCGACGCGAAAAGAGGTGCAGGCTCGATTTGCCCGACTCCGATCCGCAATAAAGCCAATCCGTCGTGAATAAAGAGGAAATGATTTCTTGTAAGAAAAGCCATATCGGGATTATTATGTGGACAATGAGCAAGCGTTCTCTCTTCAGATTTCTGTCGATTGCGCTCATCATGGCGTTGGCTTTCAGCCAGCCCGTGGGCGCGATGGCTGTGGCGTCCATGAATACGGAGTGTATGTCTATGGATATGGGCGTGGCCTCATCGCCTGCCGGCCAGACATCGACTATGGATCCCGGCGCGGCCCCTGCTAAAAATCATGCTGCTCACTGCCCGCTATGCGACGCCTGTTGCACCGCCGCGCAAACGGCGGTGTTGCCGTTTAGGCAATCCTTCGTTCCCGTTCGATATGCCGCCATCCGGTTTTATGGATTGACGGACACGGTCGCGGTCAATCTGACTTTGCCGCCCGACCTTCCTCCCCCCAAGGCCTAACCCCTCAAACTTACAGCCGGACGCGATGCTTGCGCCATAGGGCGCAGCGTTTTTCGTCCGCGTCTTTCTTATCGTTGTTTGAGCCTGAAGAGCTTTGCTGAAAAGCAAGCTATTCAACAGGGGATAGGGAGCGCAATCATGTTTTCAACGCGCAATATTTTTCTCGTCATCGTGGCCGCTTTGGCAATCTTGGCGATCGGCTATGGTGTTGGCCGTTACGCGCCGTCGGCAGGGTCTTCGATAACCGCCATGACAAAAACGCAGCCCGCCGCAGGCAAGAGCGAGAAAAAAGTCCTTTATTACCGTGACCCGATGAGCGCGGCGACTTCTCCCAAACCGGGGAAAGATTCGATGGGCATGGCTTTCGTGCCCGTCTATGCCAATGCAAGCGGCGAAACACCGGATATGGTGCAGTTAAGTCCTGACCGTATTCAGGAACTCGGCGTGCAAACCGCCGTTGTGTCGCGCCGTGATCTGGCGCGAACCGTTCATGCCGTCGGCACGGTTCAGATTGACGAAACGCGCCAGACTTTGGTTTCGCCGCGCTTCGGCGGCTGGATTGAGAAGATGTATGTGGATGCCACCGGCATGCAGGTGAAAAAGGGCGATCCGCTGTTTGTGTTTTACAGCCCCGAACTGGCGCATATCGAGGCCGAGTACCCGTTCTCGCACAAAACAAAAAACACGCCGAACGGCACGATAGAAAAATTGCAAAGCCTCGCCGTTCCCGAAGACGAAATCGCCCGTCTCGAGCGCGAACATACCGTCAATGACCACATCACGTTGCGCGCGCCCGCCGACGGCACCGTTCTGCAAAAAATGGCTATTGAGGGCATGAGGTTTGTACCGGGCATGACGCTTTATAATTTGGCCGATTTGTCCGACATATGGGTCATGGCTGATGTTTATGAACAGGACTTAGCGCGTGTCGCCGTCGGGCAGAATGTCAAAGTCACCTTTACCGCCTATCCGGGTGAGGCATTCGACGGCAAGGTCGATTTTGTTTATCCCGATATAAACAAGCAAACGCGCACGGCAAAAGTACGCATTGTTCTGCCGAATCCAAACAGCGATTTACGGCTCGATATGTATGCTGATGCAAACATCATGGGCGAGCCGGAAAAGAACGTACTGACGGTTCCGGCTTCGGCAGTGCTGAACAGCGGCCAGCGGCAGGTCGTGTTGCTGGCGCTCGGTGACGGGCGCTTCCGGCCGCAGGAAGTCAAGACCGGCATGCGCGCGGGGGATAACATCGAAATCCTTGACGGAATCAAGGAAGGCGACCGCGTCGTCACCTCCGCCAATTTCCTGATCGACTCGGAAAGCAATTTGCGTGCGGCGCTGCAAGGCTTCGGCGTAGCGGGGAAAAAACAATGATTGCCCACATCATCCGTTGGTCGGCGCAGAACCGCTTTCTGGTTCTGCTGGGGACGCTTTTTATCATCGCCGCCGGTCTTTACAGCATCACCCATGTTGCGCTTGACGCCATTCCCGATCTTTCCGACACGCAGGTTATCGTCCATACCGCCTATCCGGGGCAGGCACCGCAGGTGGTCGAGGATCAGGTGACCTATCCGTTGACCAGCGCGCTTCTGGACGTGCCGGGGGCGGTGACGGTGCGCGGGCTTTCGATGTTCGGCAATTCTTTCATCTATATCATCTTCAAGGACGGCACCGATATATATTGGGCACGCAGCCGCGTGCTGGAATATCTCAATTCCATCGGCGGCCAGTTGCCGCCCGGCGTCACGCCGGTTCTGGGGCCTGACGCGACGGGTGTCGGCTGGGTTTACGAATATGTTTTGCTGGCGAAAGACAAGACATTGGCCGAGCTGCGCAGCTTGCAGGATTGGTATTTGCGTTATGGCCTCGCCCATGCCGGGGGAGTGTCCGAAATCGCGGGCGTCGGCGGCTTCGTCAAGCAGTACCAGGTCATCGTCGATCCGCAAAAACTCGAAGCCTATGGCATCCCGCTTTCCGCCGTGGTGCGCGCGATCCGCCGCAGCAACATTGACGTTGGCGGGCGCGTGGTCGAGATGTCGGAACGCGAATATCTCGTGCAGGGGCATGGCTATCTGCGCAACCTGTCCGATCTGGGGCAAATCGCGCTGCGCAGCAAGGACGGTACGCCCGTTTTGTTGCGCGACGTGGCGCACATCGAACTCGGCCCCGACCAAAGGCGCGGCTTGGCCGAATATAACGGCGAAGGCGAGGTGGTCGGCGGCATCGTTCTGCAACGGTTCGGCGAGAATGCGCTTGACGTCATCAACAACGTCAAGGCCGAACTCAAGCAACTGCAAGCCGGATTGCCGAAGGGCGTGACAATCAAGGCCGTTTATGACCGTTCTGGCCTGATCTACAGCGCCATTCACAATCTGCGCCATACGCTGATCGAGGAAAGTATTATCGTCGCCTTCGTGTGTTTCCTGTTTTTGTTGCACGCGCGCAGTGCGTTGGTCGCCATTTTCATCTTGCCGGTCGGCGTACTGCTTGCCTTCATTATCATGTATGGGTTGGATATAGGTTCCAACATCATGAGCCTGGGCGGCATCGCCATTGCCATTGGCGCAATGGTTGACGCCGCCATTGTGATGATCGAAAACGCCCACAAGCATCTGGAACGCGCCACGCCCGGCGAAGACCGCGCAAAAACCCTGATCGATGCCGCCTGCGAAGTCGGGCCATCGCTGTTTTTCAGCCTGCTTATCATCACGGTTTCGTTGCTGCCGATTTTCACGCTGGAAGCGCAGGAAGGGCGATTGTTCCGGCCTCTGGCCCTTACCAACACTTTTGCGATGGGGTCGGCGGCCATTCTGTCGGTGACGCTGGTGCCGGTGCTGATGACAGTGCTCATTCGCGGACATATCAAGCCGGAAAGCAGCAATCCGGTCAGTCGCACCCTGATCCGGTTTTACCGACCTGTCATCGCCACGGTTCTCGAATACCGCAAAGTGACCATCCTTATCGCCTTGCTGGTTCTGGCGGCCTCGATCTATCCGGCTACGCATGTCGGCTCGGAATTCATGCCCGAATTGCGGGAAGGCACGTTGCTTTATATGCCGACGACCTTGCCGGGTATTTCGATCACCAAGGCAGGCGAATTGCTGCAAATGCAAGACCGCATCATCAAATCCTTCCCGGAAGTGGAATCCGTCTTCGGCAAGGCGGGGCGCGCGGATACGGCGACCGATCCGGCTCCGCTTTCGATGAACGAGACGGTCGTCAACCTCAAGCCGCAGAGCCAATGGCCGTCCGGCATGACGCAAGACAAACTGATCGCCGCCATGAACAAGGCGCTGCAATTCCCCGGCGTCACCAACGCATGGACGCAACCCATTCGCGGGCGCAACGACATGCTCTCGACCGGCATTCGCACGCCGCTTGGCATCAAGGTTTACGGCAAGAATCTCGACCAGATTGAACAAGCCGGCAAAGAAATCGAAACCGCCATTCACGATGTGCCGGGAACGACCAGTGTCTATGCCGAACGCGTAACAGGCGGCTATTATCTTAACATTGACCCCGACCGTGATGCGCTTGCGCGCTACGGCCTCACCATTGGCGACGTGCAGAACGTGATCGCCACGGCGCTTGGCGGCATGGCGGTGACGACGACGGTCGAAGGCAACGAGCGTTATCCGGTCAATGTGCGCTATCCGCGCGATTTTCGTTCCGATCCGCAGGTTATAGCCGAGAACATCCTTGTGCCGATCCCTTCCGGTGGCATGGTGCCTCTGGGGCAAGTAGCGCATATTGCGCTATCGCCGGGGCCGCAGGTTATCCGCACCGAGAATGCCCAGCTGGTTGGCTATATCTATGTCGATATTCATGGCCGCGACCTTGGCGGCTATGTCGCCGATGCAAAGCGCGCGGCCGCAGAAAAAGTTATGTTGCCGCAAGGCGTTCACCTCGAATGGAGCGGCCAGTTCGAATATATGGAGCGGGCGAAGACAAGGCTGGAAACCATCGTGCCTTTGACGCTGCTTATCATCTTCACACTGCTTTATCTCAATTTCAGGCGCATGACTGAAACACTGATCGTGTTCTTGTCCCTGCCGTTCTCGCTCGTCGGCGGGTTGTGGCTGATGTACTGGCTCGGCTTCAATTTCAGCGTGGCGGTCGTCGTCGGTTTTATTGCCCTCGCGGGGCTTGCTTCGCAGACCGGCGTTGTCATGCTGGT
>JAGWKW010000209.1 GCA_028865155.1 Alphaproteobacteria bacterium | reverse complement strand
ATTTCGCGCGACGACGGCTTTGGTATATAGTCGGTCGCACCCAGCGCCATGGCTTTCATGCTCACTTCCGCGTTCTTTTGCGTCAAGGTCGAAGCCATTACGATCTGCACCGCCGGGTCGATAGCCTTGAGCCTGGGAATGGCAGTCAGCCCATCCATGACCGGCATTTCGATATCGAGGATCACGACGTCGGCCGGAATACGCTTGAGTACGTCGATAGCCATATCGCCGTTGCCCGCGGTACCGACAACCTCGATCGCCGAATCTTCCTTCAGCGCACGCGAAATCAGGCCGCGAATGACGGCGGAGTCGTCGACGATGATCACGCGCACCGGCGAAGGAGCGCCGGACGTTCCTGAAGCGCCGGAAGAAAGGCTAAAAGACATCAACACACCATTATTCGATTAAACCCAATTGCTCCAATTTGCCGCGGACAATGTCTGCATCGAACGGCTTCATGATGTACTCGTTCGCGCCCGCGCTCAACGCATCCTGAATATGGGCCATATCGTTTTCGGTGGTGCAGAAAACCACGCATGCGCCGCCGCCGTTCGGCATCTGCCGCAACGCACGCAAAAACTGCATTCCGTCCATGACCGGCATATTCCAGTCGAGCAGGACGAAATCGGGCATCTTGGCCGTACAGGCGTCAAGCGCGACCTTGCCGTCTTCGGCCTCTTCACATGCGTATCCAAGGGACTCGAAAATCTGGCGCGCGACCTTGCGGATCACACGGCTGTCATCGACGATAAGGCAGGTTTTCATGATCCGGCTCTCTAAAAGATAAGAATCAGGCGGCGCGCGCTTGCTCGATGCGCAGGAAGCGCGCAATGTCGAGAACCACGAGCAACGTATCCTTGAGACGGTAAATCCCGTCCGACACCTCTGCCCAGCGCGAATCCAAGGTCGAAGGATTGCGTTCGTAATCCGCTGCCGGAAGGCTCATGACCTCGCCGACCTTGTCAACCACAATGCTGTAAAGCTCGTCGCCGCATTCGACCACGACACTCATGCTTTCCTCTTCTCCTCCTTCGCGCGCCGGCAGCCCCAGGCGCAGCCGCGCATCGAGCGCGGTAACGATGCGACCACGCAAGTTCAGCGAGCCGAGAACTTCAGTCGGCGCAAGTGGCACATGGGCGATGCGCTGCTGGCCCAGAACGTCCTGAACCTGCAGAACCGGAATGCCGAACATCTGTCCGGCAACGAACATGGTCACGAACATACCTTCGGCCGCATTTTCGGCTTTGGCAACTGCAGTTCCTGCGACGGCGGCGGGCAAATTACTCATGGACGGCGCCTCCTTGTTTCAGGCTTTCGCTCAGGGCAGTCAGAAGCCCTTCGCGGTTGTATTTGGCGACATAGTCTGTAAAGCCGGCCTGGCGCCCACGTTCGAGATCGCGCGGCGTCGCGTGCGAGGACATCGCGAACACGGGCAGCTTGCTCCATTTGCTGTCGTCGCCGCGAAGCTGCGAAACGAAATCGAACCCGTTCATGCCCGGCATTTCGATATCGCTGACGATGGCATCGAAGTCTGCGCCGCCTTCCTGAAGTTTAAGCGCTTCGACCGGATTTTCGACCGCCGTGACGGCATAGCCCGCAACCGACAGAAGCGGGGTCAGCAGGTTGCGGAAGAACGGGCTGTCGTCGATCAGGAGAACGCGGCGCGACGTATCGCCTTCGAATGCACCGTCGTCTTCGCCGAACCAGCTTTGGAATGCCTGCGACAGGTAATAGGCGGCGTCGATGACATCGGTGGCCTTGCTCGCGATAATCGATGTGCCGAGCGTGCCGGGGCGGCGCCCGGTCAAATCGACACTGAGCCGCTCCTCGATGATGTCGACGATTTCGTCGACGATAAGCCCCATATGCTTGTCGTTGTCGGCAAAAACCAGCACCGGCTGGCCGCCGGTCTTGGGAATTTCGACATTTGCCGCGATTGGCACCAGCGGCATCAGTTTCCCGCGATATTGCACCATCGGCGCCCCTTCCGAATATTCGATCGCGGCGCAGTCGATTTCTTCGAGCCGCGCGACGAGTGCAAGCGGCACGGCTTTTTGCGCTCCCTCGCCCGCGCGGAACAGCAACAACGACTGGCGTTGATCGCCGGGGCGGCTGCCGTGCGCCGTCGAAGAAGCCTGGGCCTGGGCCGCATGCGTGCCGACATCGCCTGCATGCGCGACGATGGCATTGAGGTCGAGGATCAGGACGACGCTACCGTCGCCAAGAATGGTGTTGCCGGAGAAGATTTCAATGTTGCGCAGAATCGGCGCGACCGGCTTGACCACGATTTCTTCGGTATCGAAAACGCGGTCGACGATGACGCCGAGGGTCGCGCTGCCGACCTGAACCACGACGATGAACGCATGGTCATTGGCTTTGATGGAGCCTTCGCCGAGCTTCAGCGTCTTGCGCAAGGAAACCAAAGGCAGCAGCCTGTTGCGCAGGCGCAAGACCGGCGTTTCGTTGATCAGCTCGATACGGTGCTCGCTGGTCGGCGAGGCCTTAACCAGCTCGACCACGCTGATCTGCGGAACGGCGAAACGCTCGTCCGCGCATTCGACGATCAATGCCGAAACGATGGCAAGCGTCAGCGGTATCTTGATCGAAAAGGACGATCCACGCCCCGCCGCCGATTTGAAATCAATGGTGCCGCCGATGCGCTCGATATTGGTGCGGACGACGTCCATGCCGACGCCGCGCCCTGACACAGAGGTGACCTGCGCCGCCGTTGAAAATCCGGGCTTGAAGATGAACTGCATAATCTGCTGCTCAGACATGCCTGCAAGTTCGGCCTCGGTCGAAAGGCCGCGCTCGATCACCTTGGCGCGTATCTTGTCGAGCGCAAGCCCGCGTCCGTCGTCGGTGATGTCGAT
>JAGWKW010000208.1 GCA_028865155.1 Alphaproteobacteria bacterium | reverse complement strand
GCAGCGTGACCTGAACCGAGTCGCGGCCCTTGCTGAGAATGGCGGTGATATTGACGCGGAAACGCACGCGCGTGTTGCGGTCGGGGCGGACTTCGTAGGACAGATCGAGGTCGCGGCCCGAAGCGAGTTTCGCCAGCGCGTCGGGGCCGTAGACGCGCGCGAGAACGTTGGCCATGTCGGCGCTGTCGAGGGGCCGGCGCGTGATCGGGAACAATATGCCGTCGACTTCGATATAGACCGGGCGGTCGGTCTGGACCGAGATGTCGCTGGCGCCGTTTTGCGAGCACCAGAGCAGCAGGTCGTCGAGGTCCTGTTCTCCTATGCGCATCGGTTCGTTCGGCCAGGTGCCGAGCTTGACCGTAAGTTCCTGAACCTTGTCGCTTGAGCCCTGATCGTTCGTCATCGCGCCGCCGGCTGCCACGAGCCGCTCTTGGGGATGAGGACGGACGGGCCGGTGATCTGCACGCCGCGATCGCCTATGCGCATTTCGTTGCCGCCGCCGGTCACGCCGCGGTTTTCGGCCAGCGCGTAGGGCGGCGAGATCATGCCCTGCGCCAGAAGTTCGCGGTAGCGCACCATGCCGATGAAATCGTTGGTCATGCGGTCGAGGTCGGCTTCGAAGGTTTCGTCGGCCTGTTTGACGCCGGCGTTCCAGCCCTGCTTGACATAGGCTTTCCAGGCGGCTTTTTCTTCGTCGGTCTTGGGCAGGAGGATCGGCGGCGGCGGATCGACGCGGCCCCAGTCGCGTTCCAGATAAAGGCGCCAGTTGCGCCCCGCCGTCACGATATGCGCGGCGCGATTGATGCGGTAGATGCGGTCGGCTACCGCCGCGTCCTGCCCGTTGGCGTTGACGATGACGGCACGCTGCGCCTCGGACACGATCGGCGGTTCGATCAGAAGGCTGCCCGGCGCCGCGATCAGCAGGCGCGAGAAATCGAAGATTTTGGACAGGCTTGCGTCATATTCGGCAAGACGGCGCTGAATCTCGAAGGTGCGGTGGGCGAGGCCGCCGCGCGCGCCGTAGGACAGGGCCGCTTCGCGTTGCGCGTCGGCACGAATCTGCAGGCCGATGCTGTCGGGCTTGATCGCCTCGTCGCCCTGATAGGCCTGGTTTTCGAGATCGGACAAGACGGGGGGCGGCGGGGATACGCCGCTGTCGTTATTGGCGGGGATGATCTTGACGGTCGACCCTTCGGGCATCGGATTGTTGGCCGCAAGGTTCGAGTCGGCCGCCCGCGCAGGCATCGCGCAGGCGAGCAAAAGCGCAAGCACGCAAAAAGGCGCAAGGATGGAAGTGCGTTTCATTTCAGCGCGGCGCGTCTTCGGCGGCATAGCGCACCTCGACAACGCCTTCATTCTGGTCGATCGACAGGTCGGCGCGCGTTCCCGCCTGCAACCCGATGTCGCGCAGGATGTGCAAAATCGGCTCCTGGTACGCGTTGACATTGACGATGAGCGGCGTCGGCGGCTCGCGGCCCTTGACGTGGAAGCGCATGCCCGCCCGTTCGGCCAGCGTGCGCGCGATCTGTTCGATCGGCCCCGACCAGCGCACCGAGACCGGCTGCATCAGGTTGGGCCCCGCCGATGCGTAATCGGTCTTCATCGGCGGGATGTCGGGATGGGCTTCGCGATCGATATGGGCGATTTCGTCGAGCGCCTTCGACGCCTTGGCGGCTGCTTCGGCGATTTTGACCGAGACGATGTCAGGCTGGGTCGCGACATTTTCGACCGGAGGCGGTTCGGAAGGCGAAAAAGCCTGATCCCAACTGCTGCAGCCAGCCAGAAGAAGCATCGCCGCGAGAACCGCCGCTATTTTTCCGGGTAAGCCCATTTTGTCCTGCTTGCGTTTGGTTCGCGCGCCCCTGATTTGGTCATTGATTCGGCTGTTGATTCGCTTTGTTTCATTCATACCCGACACCCGGCATCCGTTCAATCTTGATGTTTAAGCAGGTGAAGCGCGAAGCCCACCAGGCAGGCGCCGATCGCGAACACTGCGATGGCGGGAAACCACCGCCCCGACACCGCCAGAAAGAAGGCCGCGACGAACAGAAAGCTCGCCCCGATGCCGTAGATCACCGTGGCGTTGGGCAAATTGGCGTTCTGATGCTGCGGCGGACGGCCGGGTTGCGCGGGCAGGTTTCCGGTTTTGCGCTGGGCGGGGAGCGAAGGTTTTTTCTGCAGCCAGTTTGCCACACCTAGCCCCCGACATCGGCCACGAGAGCTGCGGCGTTGTCGGGCGTGCCGTTGATTATTTTGATCTCCCCGTTTTTCGCCCGATAGACGATATAAGGCGTGCCGCTGATATGCCAGCTTGTTGCCAGTTTGAGGTTCGCGCGTACCGCCGCGAGCGCGGCTGCGGTCGGTTTGCCCGAAAGCAGTGAACGGTTGCCCGTGACATATTTGTCCCATGTCGAGGTTGGGTCGGCGCTCATCAGGAAAATAGCGGCGGCGCGTTCGTTGTCGGTGCCCTTGACGCCGATCGGAACCATGCGAAGATGCACTTCACCCGCCAGCACGCTGGCGCGCAACGCGCGCCATGTTTCCTGGCAATGATGACAATGCGGATCCATGACCATGAGGATTTCCGGCGAAGACGGGTTGCCAACCACGACGGTCGAAGCGGATTGAAGATCACGAATCAACCTGTCGCCGGGGGACAAAGGCGTCGAGGGAAGCGCGGAAGCGGATGCAGGGGTGGATTTGGGTGGCGGGCTGCCGACCGAAGAGATGGCGGCTTCTTCTTTTTTCATCGACGCGATCAAGTTGCCTACATCCTTGTTGGTTTGCATTAGCGTCCTGATTTGTGAAACCGTGATGTTTTCGCCGTCCTGCCCGAACATGGCGCCGACCATGGCACCTTTATCATCGGGCGTGGCGTAGGCGATCTGGACCTGGCCGT
>JAGWKW010000012.1 GCA_028865155.1 Alphaproteobacteria bacterium | reverse complement strand
AAGCGTGGCAGAAGACATTCTACCTCGCGCGGCTTAAGCCGACCTTAAGCGGGGATCAAAATCCGTATTCGAGATTGAATTTGACGGTCACATCATGCGCGGTGTTCGAGACGCCGAGCAGAACGCCCGTGTCGTAGGTCATGTCCCCGATGTGGCCTTCGAGAACCGGGCCGATCGAGCTGTCCTGCCGGTTGAATTCGTAGTCGCGGTTGAGCCTGCCGAGATCGGAATAGTATTCGAAACCGGGTTCGAGCTTGTCGCTGACATGGTATTTCGTCTGCCACGAAAACCCGGTATCGACGCCCGGAAGCGCATGCGCGCCGAAATTGTTGTTGAAGGAGATATTTGCCGTATGCGTGAACGCGCCGAATTTCTTTTGCAGCAAGATACGCCCTTCGGCGTTGTCGGGCATGTCGCCGAGCATCGATTTTTCAAGCTCGACGTAAAATCCCGCATCGAGCCAATAGGCGCCCGGGCGAAAAGGGACGAAGACGTTTTCCCATTTCAGCATCGTCAGCCGCATCGCCGTGCCGGAGGATTTTTCGATCTCCGCGCTCAATTCGGTCGACCAATGGCGGGTCACGCCGTACTCGACGCCGTAAACCTGGCTCAGATAATGGTCGAGAGCCTTGCGGTGGTCGGCGCTGTAATTGACGTTGGCTTCGAGCGAGATCTCGCCCTGATCGACTTGCGGCGCATAGACCTTGTAATAATCGGCGCGGGCGTCCGGCGCAAACAGGGCGCAGAAGGCGGCCGCGGCTGCCGCGCGGCGAAGATATTTATGGAAAACGGCCAAGGGAATCCGCGGATGCAGGTTCGGAAGGTAAAGGCTAGACGATCCGCCTTCGCGGTGACAAGCGCGTTCTGCGCGGCGGCGTTCAGGTTGCGGAAGGCGGGAATCTGACGACGGCTTCGAAGCCGCCGCCGGGCCTGTTGCGCAGGATCAGCGTTGCGCCGACGATGCCGGCTGCGCGCTTGACTATGGCCAGTCCCAGACCCGCGCCGGGCTGCTTGTGTCCCGCGCCGCGGTAAAACGGCTCGGTGACGTAGGGCAACCTGTCTTCGGGAATGCCGGGCCCCGTGTCGGCGACGCAAAGCGTCGGGGCGCGATCCTGCCGCGAGATGCCGACTGTGACTTCGCCTTGCGGCGGCGTGTACTTGATCGCGTTCTCGATCAGATTGGAAAGCAGGATGCCGATCAGATCCTTGTTGCTGCGCAGATAGACCGCTGTTTGCGGATCGAAGCGCAGCGTGACGTCCGCGCGCATCGCCGCGTCTTTCTTCTCGCGTATTGCGTCGCGCGCGGCGTCGTTGAGCGAAAAGGGCGCGTCCGGAATATGGACATGTTCGAGCCGCGCCAGCGCCAGCAATTGATCGACCATCGCGGCGGCGCGGTCGGCCGCGCGCACTTGCGCCTCCAAAATCGCGTGCCGTTCTTCGGCATCCGTCGATTTGAGCGCGGTCTGCGCCTGTGTCTTCAGGACGGCAATCGGCGTCCGCAATTCGTGCGCGGCGAAGTCGGTGAAGCGGCGTTCCTTGTTAAGCGCGTAGTCGAGATTGGCGAGAAGCCCATTGAGCGAACCGATCAGCGGCGTTATTTCCGCGAGCGGCCAATCGTCGGGCAGCGGCGTCAGATCGAGCGCCGAGCGGTTGCCAACCGCTTCCGACACGGCGCGCAAGGGTTTGAGCCCGGCGCGCAGGCCGAACCACGCGATCAGCAAGATAGCGGGCAGCGCGAAAGCCAAAGGAGAAAAAATCGTGGCCAGAATTTCGTTGACGAGCAGGCGGCGGACATGAAGCTTCTGCGCGACTTCGAGCGTGTAGCCGCTGCCCGCGTCGCGCAGGACATAAAAGCGCCATTCCTTGCCGCCGGAAATCCTGTCGGAAAACCCGGCGGCGGCGCTTTCCTTGCCGAAATCCGCCGCCTTGCGCGAATAGAACAGGAGCTTGCCGTTCTTCCAGATGCGGAAGCTGACCCTCTCCTCTTTTTTGCCGCCGGTTCTGGCGAAATCGTTGCCCAATTCGATGATGTCGGGATTGGTCTTGCCCGCGTCTTTATCTTCGTCGTCGTCATGCCACGCGTGGGTGGTTTCTTCCTGATCCTCGGCGCGGAGCAGGGACAGCATCAGCCCCGCGACATGCGACAGCTCGGCGTCATAGACGCCTTGCGCCTCGCGATAGGCGGAGACGAATCCGGCGCCGCCGATTGCCAGCAGCGCCAGCACGGCAGGCAGCACCACGCACAGCATGAGCCGCGCTTTAAGCGATTTTTTCCACAACGTAGCCCATGCCCCTCACGGTTTTGATCGCAGTCTCGCCCAGTTTCTTGCGTAAGTGCGAGATATGGACTTCGACCGCGTTGCTTTCGATTTCGATATCCCAGCCATACAGCTTGTTTTCGATGTCCTGCTTGTTCAGCAGCTTGCCCATGTTGCTCATCAGGATCGCGAGAATGGCGAACTCGCGCGCCGAAAGGCTGACCGGCGTTCCTTTTTTCCATGCCGTCTTGGCGGCGATGTCGAGCGCGATCTCGCCGTTGTCGATGTGCGGCGCGGCGAGTCCCTTGCTGCGCCGGAACAGCGCGCGGATGCGCGCCAGCAATTCGTCGAGGTCGAACGGTTTGACGAGATAATCGTCCATGCCGGCGTTGAGTCCTTCTATTTTCTGGCGCGTCGTGTCGCGCGCCGTCAGGGCCAGAATCGGAATGTCTTCGCGCTTCGCACGCAGCGCGGCGACCAGATCCAGCCCCGATTGTCCCGGCAGATTGACATCGAGGACGATGAGCCCATAGGACCCGGCGGCCAGCGCAGCTTCGGCGTCTTCCGCGCTCGCCACCAGATCGGCGGCGTAACCGGCCTGCGTCAGCGCGACCTTGACGGCTTGCCCCATCATCGGATCGTCTTCGACGAGAAGGATGCGGATCATAACAGCTTTTTATCGACTTGCCGGAGGAGGCTTGCCGCTTCCTTGCGCCGTTCCGCGTCGGCCAGGGCGGCGAGAGGGCGGGCGCGGGCTCTGAGGCTGCGTTCGAGCGCGGCCTTGGCTTCGGCGTAATGGCCTTCTTCATAAAGGAAGTTGCCGTAGTAGAAATTGGAGTCGCGCCCGTTCGGCGCCAGCGCGATCGCTTTTTTCAAATAACGTTCGGCCTGTTCGTCGTCGCCGAAAGCGATCGGCCAGCCCGGGAGCTTGTGGTAAAGCCAGCCCAGATAGGCATAGGCTGCCCCGTCCAGCGCGCGCGGGTTGATTTTTTCGGCGCGCAGCAGCAGGGCGCGCGCTTTCTCGATTTCGTCCAGGGAGCTGATGTCGTTTTCGATCCCCGCCTTGGTACACAGGATGTTCGCCTGCAAAATAAGAGGCTCGGCGCGCCGCGGATAGGCGCGGGCGAGCCGTGCCGCCTGGGCAGCCAACGCCGTGATCGCCCGTTCTTGTTGTGCTTTGCTGGTCATGCGGTAATTGACGACCGCCCATTTATTCTGAAGATGGGCGAGCGATTGCCGCAGCGTCGCGGCCTGCGCGGCGGGCGCGAACAGGATTGCGGCCATGCCGAGGACGCAAAAGGCGATCCATTTTCTCGTCAACGTCTTCATAAACGGTCTCCGGGCGCTTTCATGTCCAGCGCGGACGGTCATTGTTTGCCATTAGAAGCTTAAGTCGGCCTGAAGGCGGCGGAAAAAGCGCGGAAAAATATCCGGATCAACAATATGCGCGAACTTCCGACCCATAAGCCCGAATGATTTAGAAAAAGCTAAACCAGCCACATGTTCCGCATGCGGAACGGTTTGCGCTTCTAGCCGGAAATAAAGGGAGAAACAAGGTTCTTTCTGCCCTGATCGAGAGCCATTTCGGCCATCGTCCCTTTTTAGAGAAGATTCAGGCGGCTCGGTCTTCAAGCCGCGACAAGAAAGCATCGACTCGTTTCATCAAATCGTCGGCGCGAAGCGACAATTCGCTCGACGCTTCCGAAACCTGCTGCACTCCTTGGGCAGTTTCCTGCGCCGTCTGGTCGACTTTGCTCACGGCTTGCGAAACCGAGTCGGTTGCCGTGACCGCTTCGGTGAGGTTGCGGGCGATTTCGTTTTCGGCGAAGTAACGTTCGACGCCAGTCAAATGCTTGTCGCGAGCTGACATGGGAATCCTGTATGAAGGGAAGGCTATGCCAAGAAGGGGGTTTTGCCGTACACTCTTATAGGTTGCCTAAATCAAGAACCGCGCAATTATGAGAGTGGTTTTTATTTTTATTCTCGATTTCTTTTCAAGAACATACGGTCGAATGACTCACTCTTCTTCCCGGCCGAAGCGTTTGCGGGTCAGGGCCAGCAGCATGCCCATGCTGATCGACATCGCGACGAGCGACGAGCCGCCGTAGGAAATGAACGGCAGCGTCATGCCCTTGGCGGGCATGAGCCGCATGGTCGAAGACAGGTTGATGATAGCCTGCAGGCCGAATTCGATCAGGAGGCCGCTTGCGGCCAGCGTGACGAACAGGCTGTTTTCTTTCCTGATATGCATAAGCCCGCGCATGACGATGAAGGCGAACAGGCCGATGATGAACAGGCACCATAGCATGCCAAGTTCCTCGCCGGCGACGGCGAAGATGAAGTCGGCATGGGCGTCGGGGATCGTCATCTTGACCGTGCCTTCGCCGGGGCCGCGGCCAAATAGTCCGCCATTGGCAAAAGCGGCCAGCGCGCGGTCGACCTGATAGGTGTCGCCGGTATGGCTCAGGAATTTGTTCATGCGGGTCGTGAAATGCGGGAAGGTATGATAGGCAATAAACAGAGAGCCTATGCCGCACAGAACGCTCGCGCCGACCAGCGCGAGCGGCAACCCGGCCAAAAAGAACTGCCCGAACCAGATCACGGAAACCAGAAACGTCATGCCGATATCGGGCTGCATAAGCAGGAACGTTGCGATCAGCAGGTAAAGCGCGATATTGACGCTCAGCGCGGGTTCCCCTCGCCGTTCGCACCGCCGCGTGAACAGCCACGCCGACACGACAACGAAGGCGGGTTTGACGAATTCCGACGGCTGGATCGAAAAGCCGGGAACATGAATCCAGCGCACGGCGCCTTTGATCTCGACGCCGATAAAAGGCGTCGCGACCAGAAGGGGAAGGAAAAGCGCCAGCATGGCGGCCGCGAACAACTTGATCTTGGACGGCGGCAGCAGCGAAATGCCGAATATGAGACCCAGCGACGGCACCAGCAGCGCCAGCTGCCGTTTGACGAAATAGAAATTGCTCCACCCATGTTCGACGGCGACGGCTGGCGTCGCGGCCTGGATCAGCACGATGCCGAAGCCGATCAGGATGATCAGCGCCGCGAGCATCCACCGATCCACGGTCCACCACCAGCGGCCAAGAACGGATCGGTCGGAACGGGGAAGAGGCGGCATCTTATTTTCCTGTCAGATTGCGGACTTCGCGCATGAACTGGTCGCTGCGGTCATATTCGTTTTTGAACGCGCCGAACGAAGCGAAAGAGGGGCTAAGGATGATGGCATCGCCTTCATGCGACGCTTTCATCGCGGCGGCGACGGCGTCTTGCATCGTGGCGACGGCGGGCAGGTCGGGGAGCTTTTCCAGAACCCGGTCGCTGCCCGTGCCTTTGATAAGGACGCAGCGAATTTTGTGCTCGTCGATAAAGGAAACAAGCCGGCCGATGGGCAGGCCTTTGTCCGCGCCGCCGAAAATCAGGACAGTGGACGCGGGCGGAAACGAAGCCAGTGCGGCAAGCGTCGCTTCCTGCGTCGTCGCGTTGCTGTCGTTGTAGAATTTGCGGCCCTGCGCCTCGCCCGCATATTGCAGGCGGCCTTCGACGGCGGTGAAGGCGCGTAACGCCTCGTCAATGGTTGCAGCATCGATGCCGCAGGCGATACATGCGGCTTTGGCCAGCGCGGCGTTGGCGAGGTTGTGCGCCCCCGGAATTTGCAGGCTGAAATCGGCGGGCAGGGGCGGCACCACGATCCATCTGCCTTTGTAACCACATTCGGCGCGCGCGTTTTGCGTCAGGGCCGTGACGTCTTCGGTCGTGACCAGCGTATCGCCCGTTTTCTGATGGCGGAAGATCGCGGTCTTGTCGCGCAGATAGCGCGCCATGTCGCCGTCATAATAATTCATATGATCGGGATAGAAATTCGTGAAGACGGAAATGTTCGGGCTGATGCCCAAACCGTCGAAACCCTGCAACTGCCACGAGTCGAGCTCGAGTACGGCGTATTCATACCGTGCCGCTTCGGGCAGCAGCGCGAGCGTGGAAACGCCGCGTATATTGCCGCCGAGCAGCGTTTTCTTCCCTGCATGTTTCAGAACACCGTCGATCATGCAAGCCGTCGTCGTCTTGCCGCGCGTGCCCGTGATGCCGATGATCTTGATCCCCGCCAGATGCGCGAACAGGGCCGTGCTCATGTAGACTGGGATGCCGCGTTCCCGCGCGTGGGCGATCTGCGGATTGTCGAGCCGGACGCCCGCGCCTTTCAGGATGAAATCGGCATTTTCAAACAGAGCGTTGTCATGCTTGCCGAGATGAAATTCGATGTTCGGAAATTCTTTCAGCGCGTCGAGCGAAGGGCGAAGCTCGTCCGCGCTTTTCAGGTCGGTGATGAAAAGCTTT
This sequence comes from Alphaproteobacteria bacterium, assembly GCA_028865155.1. GTDB lineage: Bacteria > Pseudomonadota > Alphaproteobacteria > UBA9219 > UBA9219 > CAIXLI01. The sequence continues at coordinate 7,258 of JAGWKW010000012.1, read as the reverse complement.
TTGCAATGCCGCGCGAGAAACGCCGCATCGCCGACGCCGCGTCCCAGCAGGCCGAGGCCGAGCTGGGTGACGGTTTTGCCTTTGAAGAAAGCGGTGAATGAAGTCTGCTGTTCCGGCATTTTTACCGCAAGTGTTTGACCATGAAGTAGCGCGTATGAGGTCCGGCGGCGCGGTCGATCGTTCCCATCACTGTAAAGCCGAATTTTTCGTAAAACGGCCTTGCCTGAAAGGCGAGCGTATCGAGGAATATGCCGGTTTTGTTTTTTTTCTTCGCCAGCGTTTCCATGCGGCGCATGAGTTTGCTTCCGGTTCCTTTGCCGGATTCCTTGACCCACAGATGCAGTATATGCAGCCAGTCCCACTCGAAATTTCCCTGAACGCCCCCGATAAGCCTGTTTTTTTCGTCAAGAGCATAGAAGCCGACATATTCCCAGTCTTCCGGCGGGCCGTTCCTGTCGTTGAAGGACACAAGCTTGCGGACAAGGGGTTTGTGGTAGCGATTGTTTCCCCGGCGTTTGGCGACGATCCTCATAACGCTTACCTCAGCTTCAGCGTCGAAAGCCCGATCAGGCCGAGGATGCAGGCGATGATCCAGAAGCGGATCACGACCGTCGGTTCGGACCAGCCCATTTTCTCGAAATGATGGTGGATCGGGGCCATGCGGAACACGCGCTTCCCGGTCAGCTTGAACGACGCGACCTGGATGATGACAGACAGGGTTTCCATCACGAACAGCCCGCCGATGATGGCGAGGACGAGTTCGTGCTTGACGATGACGGCCACCGTTCCAAGCGCGCTGCCCAAGGACAGCGATCCGGTGTCGCCCATGAAGACCTGCGCGGGCGGCGCGTTGAACCACAAAAAGCCGAGACACGCGCCGACCAGTGCGCCGCAGAAGACGGCCAGTTCGCCCGCGCCGGGAACATGGTGGATTTGCAGGTAGTTGGCGAAGACATGGTTGCCGACAAGGTACGAAATGATAATGAAGCACAGGGCCGCGATGATGACCGGCACGGTGGCGAGTCCGTCGAGCCCGTCGGTCAGGTTGACGGCATTGCTCGCGCCGACGATAACGAAAATCGCGAAAGGCAGGAACAGCGGGCCGAGCGGTAGCAGATAATCCTTGACGAAGGGGATGGCGAGGCCGGTCGCCGTCGTGGGCGAGGCGGCATTCGTGACAAGCGAGACGGCGACGAAAGAAATGACGATCTGGACGGCGAGTCGCACGGTGCCCGGCACGCCGCGGTGCGAGCGGCGAGTCAGCTTCTGATAGTCGTCGAGGAAGCCGACCAGCCCGAAACCCATCGTCACGAACAACACCGTCCATGTATAGGTGTTCGACCAGTCGGCCCATAAAAGCGTGCTGATGACGACCGAGACGAGGATCATCAGCCCGCCCATCGTCGGCGTGCCTCTTTTCTTCAGATGCGTTTCGGGGCCGTCGTCGCGGATCGGCTGGCCTTCGCCTTGTTTGCTTTTAAGCCAGCGGATGATCGCGGGCCCGAAGGCAAAGCAAATCACAAGCGACGTTGCCATCGCGCACCCCGTCCGGAAGGTGATGTACCGGAACAGATTGAACAGGATGAAGTCGTGTGCGTAAGGGGCGAGGAGACGATAAAGCATGCGTCAGACCGCTTTCTTTTGCTGGGGATCGATGCCGAGCGTTTTGATCGCCGCGATGACCGCCGGCATGTTCATGCTGTTCGAGCCTTTGACCGTGACGATATCGCCGCCGCGGACGGCATCGGCGACAAGCGGCGCGAGGATCGCGCTGTCGGGCGCGAAGCCGCCGCGCAATTTTTCAGGCAAGGCTTCGTAAAGATGCCGCATCATCGCGCCGCAACAGAAGACGAGGTCGATATTGGCGGCTATGATATTTTCGGCCAAAGCGGCGTGCAGGGCGGATGAAGTTTTGCCAAGCTCGCGCATGTCGCCGAGGACGAGGATGCGGCGGCCGCTTTTCGCCGGCGCGCGCGACGCCAGAACACCGATGGATGCGCGCACCGAAGCCGGATTGGCGTTATAGCTGTCATCGATCAGCGTCAGCATGCCGTCGGACAGCATTATGGTTTGAACGACGCCGCGCCCTTTGGGCGGGCTGTAACGCGCAAGCGTCATCGCGCAGGCTTCGGCGTTCGCGCCTGCAGCCGTGCAAGCCAGAAGGACGCCAAGCGAATTGAGGGCAAGATGTTTCCCTGCCGCGCCGAGCGTGTAATGGATTTTGGTTCCGGAAAGAACGGCATCGATTTTTCCGCCTTCGGGCGATGCGGCGTATGCGGCCAGCCGCGCGTCGGCCTTGTCGTCATGCCCGAAAGATAGGATTTTCTTGACGCCGCAATTTTTCGCGGCGGCGGCCAGCCGCGCGTAATGCGGGTTGTCGCGGTTCAGGATCGCGGCGCCGTTCGCTTCCATACCTTCGAAAATCTCGGCCTTGGCGTCGGCGATGGCTTCGACATTGGCGAAGAATTCGAGATGCGCGGCCTCGACTGTCGTGATCAGCGCGACATGGGGCCGCGCAAGCCGCGACAGGTCGGAAAGCTCGCCCGCATGGTTCATGCCCAGCTCGAAAACGCCGAAATCGGCTTCGGGCGGCAGGTTTGCGAGCGACAAAGGCAGGCCCCAATGATTGTTGAGGCTGCCCGGATTGGCATAAGCATGGCCGACCGCGCTCAAACATAGGCGCAGCATTTCCTTGCTGCTGGTCTTTCCGACGGAACCGGTCACGGCGATAATTTTCGCTTTCGTCCGCTCGCGCCCGGCGCGGCCAAGCTCGCGCAGCGCTTCAAGCGTGTCTTCGACGAAAACCAGCGGCGCGCCGGACGGCGCCTGCGCAGGTTGCCGTGACACGATGGCGGCGGCGGCGCCGTTGGCGAAAGCGGCGGCGACATAATCGTGCCCGTCCTGCGCCGGGCCTTTGATCGCCACGAACAGGTCGCCGGGCACGACCGTGCGGCTGTCGATCGACACGCCCGATGCCTGCCACGATTGCTCGTGCAGGCTGCTGCCGCGCACCGCGCGGACGACATCTTCGGCTTGCCATAAAGCTTGACCCGTCATAATCCCAGAACCTTCCTTGCTTCCTCGGCGTCGTCGAAAGGCAGAACCTTGTCGCCGACGATCTGCCCCGGCTCGTGCCCTTTGCCCGCGATCACCAGAACGTCATGCGCGCCCAGTTTTTCGATGCCCGCCGCGATGGCTTTCGCGCGGTCGCCGACCTCTTTCACATTCGTTTTATCCGCGCATCCGGCCAGAATCGCGGCCCGGATCATACCCGGTTCTTCATGCCTCGGATTGTCGTCGCTGACAATAACCCAGTCCGCCTTTTCCTGCGCGATTCGGCCCATAATCGGCCTTTTCCCGGCATCGCGGTTGCCGCCGCAGCCGAAAATCACGCCCAGTTTCGCGCCATGCGGCACGACATGGGCGCGCAACGCGGCCAGCACATTTTCAAGCGCGTCGGGCTTGTGCGCATAATCGACGAACACCGCGCCGCCCTTGGCCGACAAGCCGATGAACTGCAAACGTCCCGGCACGCCCGTGATGGCTGCCAGCGCGGCCAATACCGCCTCCGCATCCTCGCCGCCGCCAATCGCCATGCCCGCCGCGCACAGCGCGTTCCATGCCTGGAATCCGCCGATGACGGAAAGGCGCGCGTCGATTTCTTTGCCGAAAGCTTCGAGGCGCAGCGTTTGCCCTTGCGCATCGGGCAGCAGGTCGAGCAGGCGCAGGTCGTGGCCTTGCCTGCCATATGAAATGATCTTGAGTTTGCGTTTCTTCGCTGCCGCTTCCAGCGCGGCATATTCGGGAATGTCGGCGTTGAGAACCGCCGCCGCGCCTTCGGGCAGGATGCGCTCGAACAACCCCATCTTGGCGGCGAGGTAGGCTTCCATCGTCTGATGATAATCCAGGTGGTCGCGCGACAGGTTGGTGAATCCGCCCGCCTTGAGCCGGACATGGTCGAGGCGGTGCAGTTCGATTCCGTGGCTCGACGCCTCGATCACGGCATGGGTAATGTCGTGTTCTGCGCATTCGTCGAGCAGCCGGTGCAGCGTGATCGCGTCGGGCGTGGTCAGCGAGCCGTAAGCGGTTTCCTCGGCGGTGACGAGGCCGAGCGTGCCGATGCTCGCGGACTTATGGCGCAGCGCCTGCCAGATTTCGCGCGCAAACTGCGCGGTCGAAGTTTTGCCGCTCGTGCCCGTGACGGCGGCGATGGTTTCGGGCTGGCGCGGATAGAAAGCTGCCGCCAGCGCGGAGGTCGCGTCGCGGATGTCGGGCGCGGTGAGAAGGGAAATGTTCGACGCCTGCGGCGACCCCTCCCCTAACCCCTCCCGCAAGGGGAGGGGAATATCGTCGTTATTGCTTTGAGGTTGCTCTTTATCCTGCAAGGTTTTGGGCAGCAACACCGCGACTGCGCCGCGCTTGATCGCGTCGTCGATAAAGGCGCGCCCGTCCTGCTTGACGCCGGGCGTGGCGATGAACAGGCAGCCGGGCTTCACCTTGCGCGAGTCTTCGGTCAGGCCCGTGACCTCGATGTCGGCGCCGCGAAGGGTTATGTCCTTACTCGAATTTGCCAGGGTTGATAGTCGCATGATGCACGCTTTCCTGCACAGAAATTCCATCCACCGTTTCGTCGCCCAAGACCCGCATGATCCGGCGTTCCGTCGTCGCGGCCGCTTCCTCGGACAAAGGCGCAATGTCGAGCAATGGCCCGATCTGCGCCACGACGTCGCGCACGACAGGCGCGGCAGTCCAGCCTCCGGTCGCGAACCCGTCCGTTTTGGCATCGCCCTTGGGATCGTCCAGCATGACATATATCAGATATTGCGGCGCCTGAACGGGAAAGATGCTGATCAGGGACGACCGGCGCGCATTGTTCAAATAATGGTGGTTGGCGCCGATCTTGTCGGCCGTGCCGGTCTTGCCTCCGATCATATAGCCGGGCACGTCGGCCAGCCGTGCCGTGCCGCGCGTGACGACCAGGCGCATCAGGGCGCGGATCATCGCGGAAGTGTGCGGCGAAATGACCGCATCGGCTCCGTCGTCGTCGGGCGGCGCCTCGTTTTTCAGCAGGGTCGGGCGCACGGGGATGCCGTTATTGACGATGGTGGCGACGGCGCCGGCCATTTGCACCGCATTGACCGCGATGCCGTGGCCGAACGAGGCCGCCAGCATCGTCGGTATGGTCCAGTCGCGGGCCGAAGCGATCAATGGCGCGCCGACTTCGGGGATTTCGAGCGACAGCCTTTTGGTCAGGCCGAGCTGGGCGAAAAAGGCGCGCTGGCGCTGCGGGCCGAGCCGCTCGACCATCTCTGCCGAGCCGATATTCGACGAATGGGCGAAGATTTCCGCGACGTTGAGCGGGTGGTGCTCTTTTTCGAAATCGTGGATCGGGTGGCTGCCGATTTTGGGCGGCTTGGTCACGTCGAACATGTCGCCGATATGGACCAGCCCGCTGTCGAGCGCGAGCGCGGTGTTGAATATCTTGAAGGTCGAGCCCATTTCGTAGACGCCCAAAGTGGCGCGGTTGAAAAGCTGGTCGGGCGTCGCGTCGCCCGGATGGTCGGGGTCGAAGTCGGGCAGCGAGACGAGGCTCAGAAGCTCGCCGGTTTTGATGTTCATGACCAGCGCCGCGGCGCCGACGGCATGGAAATCGTTCATCGCCTGCAAAAGCCGGTCGCGCAAAATCGTCTGCACGCGCAAGTCGATGGACAGTTGCAAAGGTTCGGGATCGTCGGTCAGGCGGTCGTTCATCGACTTTTCGATCCCTGCGATGCCGTTGCCGTCGATGTCGGTATAACCCAGCACATGCGCGGCCGCGCTTCCCGCCGGATAGACGCGGCGTTCGTCGGGCAGGAACTGCAAACCGGCGACGCCGAGCGCGTTGACCTGATAATACTGGTGCGGCGTCAGGTGGCGCATGACGGCTGCGCAATGCTTGCCGCTGTGCAACGCGTCGCCGAGCTTTTTCGCGTCGAGCCCCGGCAGGATGGCAAGCAACTGTTTCGCGACCTCGTCCGGGTTGGGAATATTCGGCGCGTCGGCGCACAGCGACACCGTCGGCAGCGAGGTCGCCAGCACGACGCCGTTGCGGTCGATGATATCGGCGCGCTGCGCCGGGCCGTCGGCCAGCGCATCCGTGCCGCCATTGTCGGCCTGGATTTCCGGCGGATAGCCGCGCAGGCTTAAATAAGACAGGCGGCATCCGACGACGACCCAGGCCAGCGCGAACAGGGCCATGATGACGACCAGCCGCGCGCGCGCGGTTTCAAGCGCCTGTTCGCGCGGCGTCGCGAGCCTCCGCGATTTGGGGGAGGAAAACAAGCCCGGCAGGATCGGCTGCCGGCCGGAAGGGGCGCCGGAACCGCGCCTTTCGTTCATTGCTGCGTACCCAGCGAGGCGATAAGCGCGCCGATGCCGTCGTCGGACGCTTCGGCAGACGTGGCGCTATGCTGCAGGATGACATGGTCGGTTATGTGCCCGGCATTGATCGAAGCGAAAACACGATTGCGGCGGTGCGCGGTATGCGCCGCGCTGCCGACGTCATGCGGCTCGGTCGCGGCTACGCGCACTTGCGGTGCGGGCGTCAGACCGTCGCGCATCGGCAGCAAGGCGGCGACCGTCGTGGCGTCGAGCGTCGCGACATCGGCGGGCGGCGTCGGCTGCAAATCGAGATGGCCTTTGATCTCGGCCGCGATGCGCGCCGGGTTGGACAGATAGACCCATTCGGCGCGCAGCACATGCATGCTTTCCTGTTCGGCCTCGATCTGCGCGTCGAGGGAGGTCAGCTTGCGGCTCAGCGCATTGACGCGGTCGCTGGTATGGAACAGGAGCAGGCTCGCCAGCAGCGTCAACCCGAACCACGGCAGCAGCGAGGCATGGGATTTGCTCATGCCGCAGCTCCCTTCATGGCGGGAGCCTCTGTGCGTTCGCCGACGCGCAGCTTGGCCGAACGCGCGCGCGGATTGGCGGCGATTTCCTCGTCGCTCGGCGGCAAGGGTTTTTTCGTCAGAACTTCGAAGCTCGGCGCAGGCGCGGCATGGTCGTTGGCCGGCATATGGCGCGACGGCGCGGCTTCAAGACCGCCATGACGGCGGAAGAAATCCTTGACCATTCGGTCTTCGAGCGAATGGAACGATACGACCGCAAGGCGCCCGTGCGGTTTCAGCAAATGTTCGGCCGCCGCCAGCGCGCGTGAAAGCTCGCCCAGCTCGTCGTTGACGTGAAGGCGCAAGGCCTGAAAACTGCGCGTCGCCGGGTC
>JAGWKW010000207.1 GCA_028865155.1 Alphaproteobacteria bacterium | reverse complement strand
TTCACCCGCTCGTCCGCCGGGCGGAAGTCGATTTCGTGCGGGGTGTCCGTAAGAAAAAAGGCGAAGCCGTCATTCTGGAAATCCCGCTTCTGTTCGAAACCGGCGCGGATAAAAGATGCGACGCGACTTTATGCGTCACGGCGCCGCGTGCGGTGCAAAAAGTGCGCGTTATGGCGCGGCCAGGCATGACGAACGAGAAATTCCGCGCTATCATGGCGGCGCAAATGCCGGACAAGGATAAACGCGCGCGCGCCGATTTCGTCATTCCGACCGGAAAAAATCTGGCTACGACCGCACGGCATATCTGCAAAGCGCTGGAGGCGCTTGGCCTATGTCCGTAATTCCGCCCAGCCTGAACCGCGATCTGCGCTTCTACCTGTCCGGCCCCGCACCGTGCCCTTATTTGCCCGCGCAGATCGAACGCAAGCTTTTCACGCGCCTGAGCGGCGATGCGGCGGCGGACAAGGAAATCAACGCCGCTCTGTGCCGCGCAGGTTTCCGCCGCAGCCATGATATCGTCTATCGCCCGGCCTGCAGCGCCTGCAACGCCTGCATCCCCGTGCGCGTTCCTGTCCGGCTGCTCCACTTGTCGCGGTCGCAAAAACGCACCGCGGCGCGTAACCGCGACCTTGTTTTGACGCGCATTGCGCCGGAACCGACGGACGAGTTGTCTGATCTGTTTTTCGCCTACCAGCGCACACGCCACGGCGACAGCGACATGGCGCGCATGACCCGCGACGATTTCGACGCGATGCTGCGCGAAGGACAGGCCGACACGCATCTTTATCTGCTGCGCGACGAGGCAGGCGCGCTTAAAGGCTGCATGATCGCGGACAGCGTCGGCGACGGGCTGTCGGCCCTTTACAGTTTCTTCGATCCGGAAGAGCCGAAGCGCAGCCTCGGCACGCAATTGATTTTATCGCTGGTCGACGCGGCGCAGGAACGGGCCTTGCCCTTCGTTTATCTTGGCTATTGGATCGCGCAGTCGCGCAAGATGGCGTACAAATCGCACTTCAGGCCGTTGCAATATCTCGGCCCGCATGGATGGGATTGGCTTGAAACGGAAGCCTAACCGCGCACCGTCTCGTCCAGTTTCTTCTCGGGCGTTTTCGGTTCCGGCGCGGCGTGGATGTCGAAGCTGAGTTTGTCTTCTTCCTTATCCAGCCCGACCGTAACCGCGCCGCCTTTTTGCAATTTGCCGAACAGCAATTCTTCGGCCAGCGGTTTTTTGATCTGCTCCTGAATGACTCGGGCAAGGGGCCGCGCACCATATAAGGGGTCGTAGCCTTTTTTCGCAAGCCAGGTGCGCGCTTCGGGTTTCAATTCGATGGTCACGCCGCGTTCGCCAAGCTGGCTTTCCAGCTGCAGAACGAATTTTTCGACCACGCGTTCGATGACATCCTGCGGCAACGCATTGAACGGGATAATCGCATCGAGCCGGTTGCGGAATTCGGGCGTGAACATTTTGTTGATCGCTTCGGTATCCTCGCCCGCGCGCGCGGTGCGCTCGAACCCTATCGCGGGTTTCGCCAGATCGGCTGCGCCCGCGTTCGTCGTCATGATCAAAATCACGTTGCGGAAGCTGATCGATTTGCCGTTATGGTCGGTCAGCTTGCCGTGATCCATGACCTGCAGCAAAAGCGCGTATAAATCGGGATGCGCTTTCTCGATTTCGTCGAGCAGCAAAACGCAATGCGGCTGCTGATCGACCGCATCGGTCAAAAGCCCGCCCTGTTCGAACCCGACATAGCCCGGGGGCGCGCCGATCAGGCGTGACAGGCTGTGTTTTTCCATATATTCGGACATGTCGAAGCGTTTCAGTTCCAGCCCCAGCGAGGCCGCCATTTGCCGCGCGATTTCGGTCTTGCCGACACCGGTGGGGCCAGAGAAAAGGTAGCAGCCGATGGGTTTTTCGGGCTCGCGCAACCCGGCGCGCGCCAGCTTGATCGCCGAGACCAAAGCGGCAATCGCCTGATCCTGCCCGAACACCAAAGTTTTCAAATCGCGTTCGAGGTTCTTCAGCGACTCGCGGTCGTTCGCACCGATGGTCTTGGGTGGTACGCGTGCGAGTTTCGAGACGATTGCTTCGATTTCCTCGACGCCCAGAACGATTTTGCGCCGGTCGGACGGCACCAGCATTTGCGAGGCGCCTGCTTCGTCGATGACGTCGATCGCCTTGTCTGGCAATTTGCGGTCGTGAATATAGCGCGCCGACAATTCCACCGCCGCACGGATCGCTTCGTCGGTGAAACGCAGTTTGTGGTGCTCTTCATACACGGGTTTAAGGCCCATCAGGATTTTCACCGTGTCTTCGACCGACGGTTCGTTGACGTCGATTTTCTGGAAACGCCTGACCAGCGCGCGATCTTTTTCGAAATAATTGCGATATTCCTTGTAAGTCGTCGAACCGATGCAGCGCAGCGAGCCGTTGGCCAGCGCGGGTTTGAGCAAATTGGATGCGTCCATGGAACCGCTTGAGGTCGCGCCCGCGCCGATGACGGTATGGATTTCGTCGATGAACAGAACGGCATGCGGAATGGCCTTTAGCTCGCGCAAAACAGCCTTGAGCCGTTCTTCGAAGTCGCCGCGATAACGCGTGCCTGCAAGCAAGAGCCCCATATCGAGGGCGAAAATCGTCGCCGGGCGCAGCGCATCGGGCACTTCGCCGCGCACGATGCGTCGCGCGAGCCCTTCGGCGATCGCGGTTTTGCCGACGCCGGGTTCGCCGACATAAAGCGGGTTGTTTTTCTGGCGGCGGCAAAGAATCTGGATCGTGCGTTCGACTTCATCCGTGCGGCCGATGAGCGGATCGATTCCGCCTTCCATTGCCTTTGCGTTCAAATTCGTGCAATAGCTTTGGAGCGCGGTTGGATGCTTGCGGTCTTCCTTGCCTTCTCCCCCTTCGGCATCGATGGTTTCTTCTTC
>JAGWKW010000206.1 GCA_028865155.1 Alphaproteobacteria bacterium | reverse complement strand
AACGGCCAAGTTCGTCGCGCGGATAGGTGCGTGCGTCACTCTGGTCGGGTTCAGGCGGTGCGGCGGAAGTGCCGTCGCTGAAGACGTCTCCGTTTTCGACCGGGCCGTAGCCTGCCGCTTCACGTTTTTCGTTGCGGGTTAAAAAGTCCGCATTCTGTAATTTCTGCCATTGCGCCTGACGCTGGTCGACGAGCGCGGGGATGTCGTCGGCGTCGAAGTCCAGTTCCGGGCCATTGCTTTCTTTGTCGCGATACATCGGGCACAGCCAGCGGTCGAAGGCGGCGATGGTACGCGCGACGAGCGGCAGCACCGTTTCTTCGTAGAAAGCGAGCCGCGCCTGTTCGACATTCGCGTAAGTCTGGGTTTCGGGAATGCCGATGAGTTGCGCAGGCACGCCGAAGGCCAGCGCGATGTCGCGCGCCGATGCGCTGCGCCCCGCAAGCCAGTCCATGTCTTTTGGCGAGAGGCTCATTTCGCGCCAGTCGAGCCCGCCTTCGAGGATAAGCGGGCGGCCCGCATTGCGGTCGCCCTGATAGAGCAAACCCATTTCTTCGCGCAGGCGTTGCAGTTGTTCGTCGGTCAGGGTCGCGCTGCCGCCGTCTTTCGGCGCGTAGACGAGCGCGCCGGACGGGCGCGCGCCCTGATTGAGCAAGGCCTGATTCCACGCGCCCGCCGCATTGTGCTGATCGACCGCGAGCAAGGCCGCTTCCATCGGCGCAAGGCCGTACCAGTCGTCGAGCGGGTGGAAGGTTTTCAGATGCAAAATGTCGGACGCGCCTGTGACGGGATCGCATGGCCATGTCGTGGTCTGGCCGTTCACGCTGTATTGATAGGCTTGCGGCAAGCCATGCGGGCCCGCGACGATTTTCATGCGGTCGGGGCGCAGGACGTAGAGTTCGACCGGCATCGCGTGGTCGTGCGGACGGATCGCTTCGATATAGGCGTTGCCGGAGATTTGTAAGTGCGCATAGATGGTTTCGAGGAAGGACACGCCGTCCTGCATCGGGTTCGGGTGCGCGAGCAGGGTGAGAAGCGGATGCGTGTCGAGTTCGTGGCCTTGGTCGTCGTACAACAGCCACGGCACGGCGGCAGATGCGGTCGCGATTTGCGTCACGCAGCGATAGGCGACGGGGTTTTTGCGGAATCCTTCCTCGGCCAAATTCGGGATGCGGCGCGGCGTCCATTGCGGCTGGCCGACGCTGCTCCACGCGATCATGGGGCCGGCGCGGGAGGTTTTGGTTTGCGTGGGCGGAAGTGTTTGAGCGCGCAGCATTCGCTGCACGAAATTTTGCAATCCCATATTGGTTCACTCGTCGATGTGAAAAGAAAGATTTAAAACTGGATCCCGGCTTGCGCCGGGATGACGCTCTTTATAATGACCGGATGCGCGGTTCGCCACGGCTGGTTTCGCTGAGTTCGGTTAGGGCCCAGACCAATGCATCGACGCGGTCGGGGGATGGGGACATGGTTCCGTCGGTTGTGAAGCGGCACATTTGATCTTCGAGCAAATTCAGGTTTCCGACATGGCGGACGCGGCCCTGTTCGTAGAGCGCCGCCACCGGCAATGCGCGTTCGACTTTGTTGCGCAGCGCGCGCACGGGTTTGAACAAAACATGCGGCGCTTTTTGCCGCAAAATCTTTTCCACCAGTTCGCCGCCTGCGTTGACTTCGGCGACGATCATTTGCGCGCGCATGTCGGTATAGAGCATGACCGCGCGTTCGGCCCAGGCGTCGGGCGCGTAGCGGCCCGACCAGTCGGACAGAACGTAAAGCAACCCGTCCGCGCCGCGCGCGGCGGCGATGATGCCGGTTTCGTCCGCATCGACCCCGTGCGACAGCGCCGGGTCGATGGCGACGACGATGCGGCGCAGTTCGGGCACGGACGAGACGCGGCATGTGTCGATCTGGTCGCGTTTCCACAAGGCGTTTTCGGTGTCCGTCAAAAGTTCGGCGTCGAGTTCCTGCCGCCCCAGGCGCGTGCCGCCATAGCGTTCGGTCAGTTGTTCCATGACATGCGGCGACAGGTTTTCGGCATTGTCCGCCGTGCGGCCGCGGGTCAGATGCACATCGTCGCTCTGGCGTTTGAAAAGATCGCGAAGCATGTCGGTGTTCCTTGGCGTCGTCGTTACGATCACGCGCGGGTCTTTGCCCAGCCGCAGGCCGAACCAGAGCTGGTCGAAAGCTTCCCTGTCGTTCCATGCGCCGAGTTCGTCGCACCAGGCGCGGTGATGTTGCGGGCCGCGCAGGCGTTCGGGCCTGTCGGCGGAAAAAAGTTTTATGCGGCTGCCGTTCGTTAAGACCAATTCTCCTAGAGACCGGTTCCATTTCGCGACGCAGGAGGGCGGGAGGACTCGCAACAGTCCGCTTTCGCCTTCCACGCAGGTGTCGCGCGCGTCCGCATAAGTGGGCGCGATGACCGCCGCGCGGATATTGTCGTTCCACAGCGCGTAATGCGCGATGTCTTCCGCGCCTGTTCTTGTCTTGCCCCAGCCGCGCCCAGCCATGACGAGCCAGACGCGCCAATTACCCTGCGGCGTTATCTGTTGCGGGCGCGCCGCTTTGAGCCATTGCAGCCTGTTCACGAAGGCCTGCAAGTTTGAGAGCGGCAAATTCCGCAAGCAGTCCGCGCGCTTCTGCAAGAGCTGCGTCACGTTCTGCAATTTCGTTCTTTTGTGCTTCATCGTCCTTTTTCGGCGCGAGGCGGTCGAGCAGAAGTTTCGCCGCCGCGATGCGCGCGGTGTCGCTTTCGCTCGACTGCATCACGAAGGCGAGCGTTTCGAGAATGTCTGTCGGGCGCATGGGTTGGGTTTCGGTCATTGTGTCGGATAAAATTGAAACCGGCGTATCGACCCCTCACCCGGAAAAACTAAGGGTTAGTTTCGCTTCCGCTCAGCTAACCCCAAGTTTTTCCGCCCTCTCCCGCAAGGGGA
>JAGWKW010000205.1 GCA_028865155.1 Alphaproteobacteria bacterium | reverse complement strand
CTTGCTTCGCAGACCGGCGTTGTCATGCTGGTCTATCTCGATCACACCTATGAAAAAATGAAGGCGAGCCGCCAAGGCCAACCGATAACGATGGCCGACCTCTATGCAGCCATCATGGAAGGCGCGGTCGAGCGCGTGAGGCCGAAAATGATGACGGTAAGCGCCATCATGGCTGGATTGTTGCCGATTATGTGGAGCCACGGCGCCGGTTCGGACGTCATGCAGCGCATCGCGGTGCCGATGCTGGGCGGCATGGTGTCGTCCACAATGCTGACCCTGATCGTCATTCCAGCGGTTTATGCGCTGGTCAAACAGGCAAGCCATAGGAAGGCCAAGCCATGAAACGGATTTCCCGCGTAACGGTGTTGGCTATCCTCGCGCTTCTCGCCGCTTGCGCTGTGGGGCCGGATTACAAACGCCCGCCGGTCGAAACGCCGAAGGCTTATAAGGAAGCCTATGGCGTATGGCGGCAAGCCAAACCGCAGGCTGCATTTGGTCGCGGCGCGTGGTGGAAGATTTACAAAGACCCTATTCTTGATGGTCTCGAAAGACAGGTCGATCTGTCGAACCAGAATCTGAAAGCCGCCGATGCCGCTTACCGCGAGTCCGACGCCGCCGTCGGTGAAACGCGCGCGGCGCTGTTTCCGGCCGTGACTTTGGATTCTTCGGTCGGCAGGATGCAGGGAACAATGCCGCGCCCGATGCAGCCCGACAGCCTGTATGGCACGGCTTCGTGGGTTCCCGACCTATGGGGGCGCATCCGCCGCAATGTCGAGAGCGCATCGGCCAAGGTGCAGGCCAGCGCCGACGATCTGGCTTCCGCGCGCCTGTCGATGCAGGCTATGCTGGCGACGAATTATTTCGATCTGCGCGCGCAGGACGAACTCAGGCGGCTGCTCAATGCGGAAGCCGAAGCCGACAGAAAAAACCTGCAAATCGTCAAGCACCAGTATGACACCGGAACTGGCGATGCAGCCGATGTTCTGGCGGCGCAAATGCAACTTGAAAATATCGAAGCGCAGGCTGTCAACGCCGGAAACAGGCGCGCGCGGCTCGAACACGCGATTGCCGTCTTAATCGGAAAACCTCCGACGGAATTTTCGTTGCCGCCTCAAAAATACGTCGGTTATGCGCCAGATATTCCGCCCGGTCTGCCTTCGGCGCTTCTCGAACGCCGCCCCGACATTGCGGCGGCAGAGCGCGAAATGGCGGCAGCAAACGCGCAGATCGGCGTGGCGACGGCAGCGTGGTTTCCCGATTTCACGCTATCGGCCTCCGCCGGTTACGCAAGCATGGCGCTGGGCAAATTCATGCAGGCCGCCGACAGTTTTTGGGCAGTTTGGCCGTCACTGGCCGAAACCGTCTTCGACGCCGGGGCGCGCGAAGCCCGCATCGCGCAAGCCCGTGCCGGGTACGACCGCAGCGTGGCCATGTACCGGCAAACCGTGCTGACCGCCTTTCAGCAGGTGGAAGATAGCCTCGCCGCGCAGCATATTTTAATGGAGCAACGCAAAACGCAGGAAGCCTCCGCCCTTCACGCGCACGAAGCCGAACAACTGGCCTATCGCCGGTATATGAACGGCGTCGCGCCATATAATAACGTGCTGACAGCAAAAGCCGTCGCGCTTAAGGACGATCAAAAACTACTGATGGTACGCGAAGCCCGCCTCGACGCCAGCATCGCGCTTATCGAAGCTTTAGGCGGCGGGTGGAAGGCGCACAATTAACCGAAAAGGAACCGACATGATCTTCGACTTACCCATACAAATCATTCCCAACTGGCACGCCGTCATCGTCCATTTTCCCGTTGCCTTGCTGATAACGGCGGCGGGATTGTGCGTCGCAGCCCGCTTGCTGCGTGGCCGCCCTATTGCCGACGATCTTTACAAAATCGCCAAATGGAATTTATGGCTCGGCACTTTGGCCGCCATTTGCGCCGTGGCAACCGGCTTGTATGCTTTTGGAACCGTCAAGCATGACGAAGGCGGACATATGGCGATGCTCGTCCATATGCATTGGGCGTTGACGACATTGATGGCGAGCGTTTTGGCCTCTCTTGTGGCAAGGTTCGGAAAGCGCAGCAGAAGCGGTTCGACAGGGCCGATTGTCGCCCTGATGCTTGTAACCGGAATGGCCGTAGCGGTTACCGGCTACCTGGGCGGCGAGAATGTTTACAGACATGGCATCGGCGTAATACATTTGCCCAACCCTGACGGCCACCACCATCACGATGAAAGCCTTTTCTAAACGGCCGCAATGACGGAAAACAGGACGCAATGCACACGCATTCCATAGACCGATGGCAGCACCCGCATGTTTTTCTGGGCGAAAAACATGAGCATAACGAGCGCAGGATTTGGTTCGTTATAGCCCTGACGAGCGCCATGATGATTGCCGAAATCGTCGGCGGCACGATATTCGGTTCGATGGCGCTGACCGCCGACGGCTGGCATATGTTTACCCATGCCGGGGCGCTGGCTATTTCCGCTTTCGCCTATATGTATGCGCGGCGACACAAACATGATGCCCGGTTCGCTTTCGGCACCGGAAAGCTCGGCGATCTGGCTGGCTTCACCAGCGCAATCGTTCTGGCGCTCGTTGCCGCGTTCGTGATTTATCAATCCATTCAACGCATTATTACGCCCATACCTATCGCTTTCGAAGAAGCGATATTGACGGCAGTTCTAGGCCTAGCCGTCAACATTGTGAGCGCGCTGCTGCTTTCCGGCAACACACATCATCACGCCCATGACGGCCACGAGCATGAAGGCGGAAGGCACCATCACCATGATACCAATTGCGCGCAGCTTATGTGCATGTTCTGGCCGATGCGGCGACATCCCTGACGGCGATTGTCGGGCTTTTGGCCGGATGGATTTACGGATGGGTCTGGATGGATGCCGTCATGGGCATCATCGGCGCGCTTGTAATCGCAAGCTGGTCATATACGCTCATCCA
>JAGWKW010000204.1 GCA_028865155.1 Alphaproteobacteria bacterium | reverse complement strand
GCTGCAACCGTCGGCCTTCCTCGAAAAAGCCAACCTGCTGGCCGAAGCGCGGCAGGATGTAACCCGCCTGCCCGAAAGCCAGCATTTCGCCACCGCAATCGCCGAACACGATCTGCCGTTGCAGGAACCATGGGCAGCGCGCTTGGCTCTGGCTTACGCGCGGATTTTGCCGGGCTGGGTTGCGAATTTGCCGGAAGTGCAATCGCTGCTCAACTGACGCGCGCTCTCAAATCCTTCCAACTTGTTCTTGGCTTTTTTCACAACGGCCTTTAGGGTCTGGCCGGAAAGATGGGCGGCGGCATGGCTTGCCTTCCGTTCGACGAAACCAGCACAGGACTTACGAGTGGCCGCGCCATGACCGACGCACAGACGCAAAAATACTTCCCCGTCAGCTGGGACGACATGCACCGCAGCGCGAAAGCGCTGGCGTGGAAGCTGCACGATATCGGTCATTGGAAAGGCTTGATCGCGATCACGCGCGGCGGCCTCGTCCCCGCCGCGATCATCGCGCGCGAGCTCGAAATCCGCGTCATCGAAACCGTGTCGGTCGTCAGCCGCGCCGCCTCGGACGGCAGCGCATCCGGCCAGCACGAAGAAACCGTGATCCTGAAACATCCCGCCAATGTAGGCGACGGCGAAGGCTGGCTGGTGATCGACGATCTGGTCGACACCGGGCGCACAATCGAAGTCCTGCGCCGCATGCTGCCCAAAGCCTATTTCGCCGCCGTCTACGCCAAGCCGCAAGGCATGCCGCTGATCGACAGCTTCGTCACCGAAGTCAGCCAGGACACGTGGATTTTTCTGCCGTGGGACGGCGAAATGCAAATTTCGCAGCCTATCGCGCAGCAGCGCAAAACGCCGCCCGGAACCTGAACGATTCGCTAACCGATTTTCGAAAGCTCGTAGGCGGCAAGCCGCGCAACCTCATCCTTGACGGCCTTGGCCGTTTTCATTTTATGCGCAGTGGCGGCAAGCACGATGGCGACGACGGCATCGACCGGCAGTTGCGGATAATCGCGCGCGACCCGCGCGGCAAGCGTCGCCGCCATACGCCGCGCTTTTTCGTTCCCGCCGAAAACGTTCCCCTCTTCGGCCAAACGCACGGCCCGTTTATTGCCGTGCGCAACCGCGCGGTCGCCCTGCAATATCCAGTCGAGCGAAATCTTGAGCTCGGTCGCAAGCAAATGGATTTTGGAAAAACTGCGTGTGCCGCCATAGACGA
Organism: Alphaproteobacteria bacterium; assembly: GCA_028865155.1. GTDB lineage: Bacteria > Pseudomonadota > Alphaproteobacteria > UBA9219 > UBA9219 > CAIXLI01. Next base: position 1,736 of record JAGWKW010000204.1, on the reverse strand, counting down.
AATTCCACAAAGTCGACTGGCTGACGCCGATCTTGGCGGCCAGAGGCGCAAGCGGCAACCCGCGCTCCTCAATCAGGGAGGCCAGGCGTTTCTTGGCGGCGGCGGTGATTTCCATAGCTGGATTCTTAGGCAATGCCGGGCTTTTCGTCTCTATCTAAAAAACGATTGCTTGCTATCTAATAATAGATTATTATGCGCCCGCGACACAAGAACGACAAAAAAGCCATGCCCGCCCCTGCCGTGACCCGCGACGATTTGCGCTTTTTCTGCACGGCGCTGAGCTTCGCCGCCATCGTCATCAAAGACGAAAAACGCGGCGACGGCCGCGCAACGAGTGCCGATGCCGGGCGCATTCTGCATCTCGCCGATCTGATCGAATCCTTTTGCGCCTATGCGGCCGTGCGGCACAACGAAGCCGCCAACCAGGACGAACCGGTGAAAATCGACGCGATGATCGAACGCATGAAAATGGATTTGCGCACGCGCGGCGAAACCGACATGGACAAAGACCGCGCGACGCTGAACCGGCTGCATGAAAGGCTGCACCGCCGCCATGTCGCCCATGCCGGAGACGACGAAATCGCCGATAAAGTCCTTGCCCTGCTCGACGCCGAACTAAACTGCGTCGATGGCAAGACGCCCTGAGATGGTAAACGAAACCTTAACGCAAAGACCGCGAGTCAAGCGAAATTATCCACATGTTTTTAAATTTTCCTGTAGACAGAGCATATAAGAATCAGTAAGTTCCTCCCTGTCGGCGGTCAAAGCCTGACCGGCGATGGTAGTCCTTTTGACATATCGATACATCGAGCGGATATCTCGCTGAAAAGCAGATTTACCGCAGGGATGTTTTTTCGCTTGCCAACTGGGTTGCTTGGGGTTAGAAGCCCCACTCCCGCCCGCGTGAAAGCGTCCGGCGGGTTCGTTCTTGGACATCGTAAAAATGATGAGAAGGGATGCGCAGACGGCGATCCGCGATGGGAAACTGTGTCTTCGGACATGGCAACTGGTCGAGGGTATCCAAAACCTTTCTTAGCCAGTAATGGTTAAGCAATGGTTACGGTTTGCCGTAAAACGCATCCTTGATAACACAGTTACTATGGTACGCATCCGCAAGGGTGCGCGTACATAATAACCCTAAGTCAAGGTGTTGCTTCGGCAATACCAAGTAGTTTGAACAAGCTTTAAAGCTGTTCTGAAAAAACTAGATTAAACTTGAGAGTTTGATCATGGCTCAGAACGAACGCTGGCGGCAGGCCTAACACATGCAAGTCGAACGAACGTAGCAATACGTTAGTGGCGCACGGGAGAGTAACGCGTGGGAACCTACCTTTTGGTTCGGGATAACGTCGGGAAACTGACGCTAATACCGAATAAGCCCTCCGGGGGAAAGATTTATCGCCGATAGATGGGCCCGCGTTAGATTAGCTAGTTGGTGAGGTAACGGCTCACCAAGGCGACGATCTATAACTGGTCTGAGAGGATGACCAGTCTCACTGGGACTGAGACACGGCCCAGACTCCTACGGGAGGCAGCAGTGGGGAATATTGGACAATGGGGGCAACCCTGATCCAGCCATGCCGCGTGAATGATGAAGGCCTTCGGGTTGTAAAGTTCTTTTGGTGGGGACGATGATGACGGTACCCACAGAATAAGCTCCGGCTAACTTCGTGCCAGCAGCCGCGGTAATACGAAGGGAGCTAGCGTTGTTCGGAATTACTGGGCGTAAAGGGCGC
>JAGWKW010000011.1 GCA_028865155.1 Alphaproteobacteria bacterium | reverse complement strand
GCCTGAATGGTTATATCTATTCGCTGGAGCCGTTACCCTTTCCGCCGTCGGGTTCGTATTCGTCGCCGTCACCTGGCTGCACCGCCTGCGCGAAACGGTATCGGTCGCGCTGGCCGAAGCTGCAGGACAGCAAATCCGCACCAGCCAGCGCCTGGGCGACGCCATCGCCGAAGTGCGCAAACAGCAGGACAGCTATGCTCGCCAGCTTCAGGTTCTGGCGCAGGCGGAGTTGCGCTTGCAGCAGGAAATTTCAAGCGTCAGCCACAGGCTCGACACCACTCTGACCGAAACCGTGCGCAGCGGCCAGACCCTGCACTAACCGGACGTCAGACTTTTTTTGAAATCCGTTCGATTTCTTTTTGAACCAGCCTCTCGACGACCGAGGCCAGATTCTGGTCGAGCCAATCCTTGAGCATGGGGCGCATCAGTTCGATGACCATGTCCTCAAGCGTGCGCCCGCCATTGCCCAAACCGCTTCCGGTCGACAGGCGTTCGATCTCAAGCGTGTTGGCAAGCGACGACAGCGCCGAAGCGGCGGAACTGGCCGCCGGTTCCGACACCAAAGGCGCAGCCGGTTCGACCGGCGGCGGGGCGGGTTTCGGCTCAGGTTTCGGCTCCGGCGGAGGAGGTGGCGGCGGCGGCGCAGGTTCCGGCGCGGGTTCGGGGGCTGGCGCAGGCTCTGCCTCGGCAGGCTTGTCGAGGTCGACGACGGAACCGTCTTCCTGCACCATCTGGGTCAATTCGAGGACATCCTCCTGCGGCGCCTCGGCTTCGGCGGGGGGAGGCTCGTCGTCGGAAATGATCTTGCGGATGGACGCAAGAATTTCTTCCATTGAGGGATCGGCGGAGGATTCCGTCTCTTCAGCCATTGGTTCGTCTCGAGCTGGTTTCTCTAAGCGGCGGGGCAGCGCGAATCGCGCGCGGCATCACCGATGAAGTCTATCTGTTTTTGCCCGTCTTGCAAGGCGTAAAGCGAAGCCGCATCTTTACAGAGCAAAGCGGCACGGCGCGGCGAAACCCGGTGCAGGCGCGATGTTCGCGTCGAACAAAGGCTGCGTATCAAGGGCGCCATTCGTTTTGCGGTAGAGCCGCGCTTCGCCCGTATGCGCGGCATGGGCGGGGCCGTATTTGCGCACGACGGCGACCAGCCGCCCGCCTTCGGCCAGCTGATCGAACAAAATTTGTGGAACCAGCTCGACGCAACCGTTGATGAAAGTGACGTCGAACGGCGCATGGGCCAGAAAGCCTTCGACCGGCGCGCCCGCGCGGACGGTCACGCGGCCGGGCGCATAGCGTGCGACGTTGGCTTCGAGCTCTTTATGCAGGACGGCGTCGGGTTCGACCGCGAAAACCTTGTCCGTCAGCGCGGCCGCGACCAGCGTCGAATATCCGGTCGCGGGGGCGAGATCGAGAAGTTTTTCGCCCGGCTTGATGTCCGCCGCCTGCAGCAACCGCGCGAGGATCATCGGCTGCATCAAAGTTCGGCTGCCGAGCAGCGGAATGTCATCGTCAAGATAGGCGACGCCGACCAGATGCGACGGCACGAACAATTCGCGCGGCAATTCGCCCATGATGCCGAGAATGCGCTGATCGGTTACCTTGTTGGGGCGCAACTGGCTTTCGACCATCGCCGAACGCGCGGCGGCAAAATCGGCGGCGGGGGCTGCGGAAGAACGGAAGGTCTGGGTCATGGCGTTTGCGCGTGGCTTATGAACAGGCGAAGGCCGGGCGAATCCGGCCGGAAAAGAACCGCTTAACGCTATACAAGCTTGACCGCCGATGCTCAAGAACCTATTGTCGCCCCCTTTCCGGAATGCCGGTTTCATGGTATTTCCGGGCGGATGGCGCGGTGGCAGAATGGCTATGTAGCGGACTGCAAATCCGTCTATGCCGGTTCGATTCCGGCCCGTGCCTCCATCCGGCTTTTGCAACCCTTCGCCCTGCCGTGCCGTACCGCCATGATCCATTGGACGCATTGGGGAACATCCGCCCTTACCGCCTTCACCGCGTCTTTCGTCGAAGGCGTCGAAGCCTTGACCATCGTTCTGGCCGTCGGCCTGACGCGCGGCTGGCGCACGGCTCTGACCGGCGTCGCGGCGGCTCTGGCAATCCTTGTCGGTCTGGTTGCCCTGTTCGGCCCCCTGCTAGCGCATTTTCCCTTGCCTCTGCACTGGGTTCAGCTTGCCATCGGCCTGTTCCTGTTTGTCTTCGGCCTGAAATGGCTTCGCAAAGCCGTGTTGCGCGCGGCGGGGCGCATCCCGCTTCATGACGAGGAACGGATTTACGAGCGCGAAGTCGCGCTGCTCGAATCCGAAGCCATACAAAAAAGTGCTTTCGACAAAACCGCCTTCATGGCCAGCTTCAATGCCGTGCTGGTCGAAGGCATGGAAGTCGTCGTCATCGTCATCGCAATCGGCGCGGCCCAGTCTTCTTTTCTGGCGCCGGGCGCGGGCGCTTTGGCCGCGTTGGCGCTCGTCGCCTTGCTCGGCGCAGCTTTGCATCGGCCCCTAACGCAGGTTCCTGAAAACAGCCTGAAATTCGCGGTCGGCGTGTTGCTGGCCTCGTTCGGCGCATTCTGGTTCGGCGAAGGCGCAGGCTTCCATTGGCCCGGCGGCGACTGGTTCATCCTGCCGCTTATTGCCACCTTCCTCGCAGCGGCCCTGCTCGCCGTTAGAGCGGCAAAAAACAAGGCTGCATGATTAGGATGAGGGTTTAGGCAATGTCAGCCCGATCAGAACCGGCATGGCCAGCAGAACCAGCGGAAGCTGCAACAGCAATCCGGCGATGATGGCGATGGCGAGCGGCTGCTGCATCGCCGCGCCCTGCCCCAACGCGAATGCCAAGGGCAAAAGCGTCAGGATGGCGGCAAGGCTTGTCATCAAAATGGGGCGCAACCTGTTACGCGCGGCTTCCAGCAACGCCTCGCGGCGCGGCATTTTTCCCGCCAGTTCCGTATATTCGGACACATAGAAAATCGCCATTTCGGTCGAGATGCCGACAATCATCGTCATGCCCATCATCGCCGTGATGTTCAATTCGACATTCGAAATCCAAAGGCCGGTAAAGACAGCCGTTGTCGAAAGCAGCGACGAGCCGAGAATGATGACCGGCAGCCAGAAAGCCTCGTACAAAAAAAGCAGCAGGATAAATTCCGCGACCAGCGCGGCGACGAAAACCTTGGCCAGACCGGCAAAGGCAATCTGCTGCTGCTTGTAAAGACCGCCAAGTTCATAGGTAAAACCGGATGCGCCGAGGTGAAGGTGCTGCAATGCCTTTTTCACATCGGTGATTGTCGAGCCGAGATCGCGCCCTTCGATGCGAGCCGTGACGGCGACCGTGCGTTGCAGATTGTCACGGTCGATTTCCGGCTGTCCCGCATTGACCGTGAATGCCGCCACACGGCCCAAAGGGAACAAATGGCCGTCGGGCGCGCGGATCGGCAAGGCGGCAAGCTGGGATTCGCGCCGCTTCATATCGGGCGGCAGCCAGACGCGCACGCCGACCTGCTTGAGCGTTTCGGGAATTTCGGTGGCGACGCTGCCGTTCAAATAAGCCGTCACGGCATCGGTTATTTGCGCCGGATCGACGCCTTCCAAGGCCGCCGCCGCAGGGTCGATATGCATGGCAAGCGAGTCGCCTGCCAATGTCACGCCATTGCGGATTTCGACGACGCCCGGAATCTCGCCTATGGCCGCCGCGACCTTGTTCGCTTCGGGAACAAGCTTCGACGGGTCGGCGGCGAACAGTTTGATGTCGATGGGTTGCGGCACGCCGGTCAAATCGCCGATCAAATCTTCCATCAACTGCGCCAGTTCGACATCCACGCCCGGCACGTCGCGCTTTATCTTTTTGCGTATGCTTGCCATCACCTCTTCGATGGGGCGGCGCGCGCCAGCCGGTTTAAGCCTGACGAAAAAATCCCCCGTATTGGGTTCGCTGAAATCGCCGCCGAGCCCCAAACCCGTGCGGCGCGAGAAAGTCCGCACGTCCGGCGTGGCTTTGATGATGTCCTCGATCTGAAGCAGTTCGCGATTGGTTTCGGCCAGCGAGGTTCCCGGCTCCGTCCGGTAATCGATCACAAAACCGCCTTCATCCATCGCGGGCATGAAGCCCGTGCCGACATGAGTATAGGCAACCCATCCCAAAACCAGAAGCGGCAATACCCCGGCAAGAATGAGCCAAGGCTTTCTGAACAGCCTGTCGAGCAGCGCGCGATGCAGATGCCCGAACCCGTCTTTCCCGTCCGGCACCGAGGCCGGGTCCTGCCATTTGTCAAAATCGATGATGAGATGCGCCAATATGGGAACCGCGAACGCCGTAAAGAGATAAGAAATAACCAGCGCCGAGCCCATCGTGATCGACAGCGCCTTGAAGAACGCGCCCGTGACGCCGCTCAGGAAAGCGAGCGGGAAAAACACGATCAGCGTGGCAAGGCTCGACCCCGACTAGGGGGGCATGAATTCGCGCGCGGCATGAAGCGCCGCCATCGGGCTTTTACCATGCGTCGGGGTTGTACCCGGCTTCCCATGCCCGGCGCGGCGCGCGATATGTTCGATCATCACGATAATGTCGTCGATGATAAGGCCGACCGCCGCCGCCAGCCCGCCCAGAGTCATGATGTTGAAGCTCATCCCCAGCAGGCGAAGCAGCAAAACCACCGTCGCCAGCGTCGCCGGAACGACCAGCATGGCGACCGACGTTACCCGCCAACTGCGCAAAAATCCGAACAGCACGATCCCGGCCAGCACGAGGCCGATCAGAATGGCGTCGCGCACGCTGCCCGCCGATTGGGTGACCAGAACGCTTTGGTCGTACCAGTTGGCCAGCGTGACGCCTTGCGGCATGGCGAAATCCGCCAGCGCCTTATGCACGGCTTTTGCGATTCGAACGCTGTTGGCATTCGGCTGCTGGTAAACCTGAAACGTCACGGCGGGCTTGCCGTCTTCATCGACCAGAGTCCATTGCGGCTTCGTGCCCGCGACGATTTTGGCAATGTCTTTCAGGCGCACGACGCCGTCGGGGCCGGATTTGACGACGGTGTTTTTCACGTCCTCGATTTTCTTGAACGCATTGTCGGACACGACGAGGTAAAGCTTGTAATGGTCTTCGAGCTTGCCCGCCGCCGCCAGAATGTTCGCGTCGCTTATGGCCTTTGCCACATCGGCGATGGAAAGCCCATAGGCTTCGAGCCGGTACGGATTGACCCGCACCTCGATTTCGGCCTGCCGCCCGCCCTGCACATCGACGCGCGCGACGCCGGGAATGGCCGACAGCAACGGCACGATTTGATATTGCGCCAGATCGCGCAGTTTGACCGGATCGACGCTGTTCGACGTCAGGCCATAGGCGATGATCGGGAAAACCGTGGGGTCGAGCCGCAAGACTGTATATTGCGTTCCCTGCGGCAGCGACGGCAGGATTTGCGCGACAGCACCTTCGACTTGCGTCGCCGCGCTGACCATATCGTCGCCCCAGTTGAAATCGACGGTGATCTGGTCGGAGCCGCGGCTCGAAATCGATTTGATATGCAAAACGCCGGGTACGCGGCGGACGGCTTCCTCGACGGGCCGCGTGACGAGAAGCGCCATTTGATCGGCGGGACGGTCGCCCGCCTCGATAGTGATGCGCACGCGCGGAAACTGCATGGCGGGAAACAGGCTGACCGGCAGCGCAAAGGCCGAAAACACGCCCGCCAGCGCCAGCGCGAGGATCATGACGACAATGGAACGGCGATGCCGTTCGATGGCGGAAGCAAAACTCATTGCGCGCTGCTTTCCCTTACGCCTTCGCCGTTTTTAAGCTCGTAATCGCCGAGCGTGACGATTTTTTCCTGAGGGTCGATGGAACCGGCGATTGCGTATTCGCCGCCGTTCTCGCCCACAATATGCACATCGACGCGCACGGCCTTGCCGTCCTCGATTTGAAAAATATACGCGCCTTTTGCGTCTTTCAGGACAGTATCGCGCGGCACGACGACGCCCGAAAACGACCCGCGTTCGATGGCGGCGCGGAACTGTTCGCCCTGCACGGTGCCGGACGGCGCGGATGTCGGCAAGGCGACCAGAATTTTGACGAGCCGCGTTTGCGGGTCGATCATGCCCGCGATGACCGCAATCCTGCCTTCGATGGGCGGCGTTTTCGCGTCGAGGGATCGCAGATGCACGACATCGCCGACATGGAGCCCCGCACATTCCTCGAGCGGCAAGCCGAGCGCGACGCCCAACCCGCCGCGATGCGAAAGCTGCAACAGGGGCGCGTTGGCCGACACGCGGTCGCCGGAACCGACGGAAATTCTGGTCGCGATGCCGTCGAAGGGCGCCGTCAATGTTTGCGTTTTTATATCGCCGCCTTGCGATTTCGCGGCGGCCAATGCGGCCTGCGCGTCGCTGACGGATTTGTCGGCCTGCGCCAGTTGCGCACTTGTCGCCAGACGTTGCTTGACCAGTTGTTGCAGGCGGGTTTGTTCTTTCTGCGCCGCCGCCAGCGCAGCCACAGCCTGATTATAGGCCAAAAGCGCGGCAGGGTCGGAAATGAAATCGAGCAAAGCATCGCCCTGCTTGACCGCCTGCCCCGCGCTGACCGATAATTTTTCGACCTGCCCGGCGCGCAGCAAACTGATCGTCGTCGCGCCGCCCGGCAAAGGTTCCGCCGTGCCATATGCCGTCACCTGATCGGGCAATTCGCCTTGATGCACAACGCTTGTGCTGACAAGGACGTTTGGCGTTTCCTGCGCCGCATCACCGGCATGGGCGGGAACGGGCGCGGCGCAAAGCAGCAGCAAAAACAGGATGGTTTTCTTCATGGCGCTTCTCCATTGGCGGCAAGCGGTTTGACGGTAGGCATTCCGACACCGAGCAGCGTCGCCAGCGCGACCTGTTGTTCGAGCATCGCCCGATGCAAATCGATCATGCGCTGGTGCTGGTTCAATGCGACCATTTGCAGATCAACATAGCTGCGTTCGTCAATGTTACCCGCCTTGAACGCGGCCTGCGCCTGCGCGGCGGCGCGCCGCGCGGCCTGCAAGGCGTATTTCGTTTCCGCAAACTGTTTCCATAACAAGATGCGCGCCTGCATCATCGCTTCGGCTTCGCCTTCGGCGGCGTTCAGGCGGTTGTCATATTCGTCATGCAGCTTGCGGCGCGTTGCGCGCTGCGCCGCAATCGCGCCCTGATTGCGGTTGAAGATCGGCAGGTCGAGCGTGATTTGCGGCCCGCCCGAAAAAACCTCGCTTGTGTCGCTGCCGTAATTGCCGCCGAAAACAAGCGCGGGAAATTGCCCCAGAATGGCGGCGCGGGTTTTTTCTTCCTGCGATTGATAGCCCCAGCGCAAGGCCGCCAGATCGGGGCGCGCGGGCAAAAGTTTCGGCAGGATTTTATCGGCCGACGCGCGGTCGATTTTCAAAACCGGAATGTCGGGATTCAAGGGAAACCGGACATCAGGTTCGAGGCCGAGCAGCGCGTCCATCTCCTGCCATTTGGCCTGAATCTGCCGGTCGAGATCGCCGAGCTGCTTGTCCATGTCGCCGCGCGCGGCAAGGTCGGGCGCTGTCGCCGACAAATCCATGTCGCCGCGCAGAAGTGCTGCATGGCTGCGGCGATAACGGTCGGCCAGGAGATCACGGCTGCGGCGCAAAACGCTCCGCATCTTTTGCATTTCAGCAAGATCGACATCAAGCAGCCGCGCTTTACCGATCACCTGCCATTCCTGCCACAGCAAATCGGCATCGACCTTGCGCGCGTTATATTCCGCCGCGTCGCGGGTCGCGCCGCGCGTGACCAGCGCCTTGATGTCTTCGCCCAGCCCAAGATTATAGGCATCGGCAAAAGCAGGGCCGCTGATGAAAAAACCGTAACTGCCGCCGAATTGCGGGTTGGGAAGCAGGCCTGCCTGCACCACTTCGGCATGGGCGATGGCACGGGCGGCGCGCGCCGCTTTGAGATCGGGGTTATATTGAACCGCCAGCCGCACAACGTCCGCCATCGACAACGGCCTCGAAACAGGCGCTTTTTGCAACGCTTCGAGGCTTGCGGCCAGATGAGGCTCGGCCTCAAGCGGCAATGGTTTGTAAGTTGCACAAGCGGAAAACCCGAATGCCAAAAATGCCGTTAGTGCGATGTTAAAAAGTTTCGTCATGCGCTTTTTCCCGAATCCGCGAAGGAAACCGCGATAACCGCACCGCTTCCTTGCGGATTGTCGGCAATGGATATTTTCGCGCGATGAAGGTCGGCTATGCTTTTGACGATGGAAAGGCCGAGGCCGGAGCCGGTCGAAACCATGCCCGGCATACGGTAAAAGCGCCGGAATATTTTTTCCCTTTCGGTTTCGGGAATGCCGGGGCCGGTATCGCGCGCCTCGAAAACAATCCGCCCGTTCTCCCGATAAAGCCGCGCGGTAACGGTTCCGCCCGCAGGCGTATAACGCACGGCGTTGTCGATCAGATTGTTGACGAGAATGCGCAGGCTTTCTTCGTCGCCTTCGACAAAACATTCTTCATCGCCTTCGAAGCCGAGGTCTATTTTTTTCTGCGCCGCAAGCGGGTCGAACACGCCCAAGGCCGCGCGGACAAGCATACCGAACATGACGGGTTTGAATTCGTGCCCGGACTGAACGCTCGTGCTGCGCGACGCGCTTAACAACTGGCCTGCCAGATGAATGCACCGGTCGATGCCTTCGGACAGCCTTTTCTGCGTCGCGGCGCGCTCCGCATCCGATTTCGCACGGGCGAGGTTGCCCAGCTGAAGCTTGATCGCCGTCAGCGGCGTGCGCAATTCATGCGCCGCATCGGCCATGAATTGGCGCTGCATGGAAAGCGCCTTGTCGAGTCTGACGACAAGATCGTTGAGCGCACTTACGACCGGCTGCAATTCCTGCGGCGTGTCGGCGACAGGCAACACTTCCATTTTGTCGGCATTCCAACCGGCGATGGCGCGCGACAATCTGGCAAAGGGCGTCAACCCCCTGCCGACGAGAATCCATGCGACGACAACCAGCATAAGGAAAAGTGCAATCAACGGAGCAAGAGCGCGTGCCGCGCTTTCGCCGACCATCGTGGCGACGATGTCTTTCGGTTCGGCGACCTGAATGAAGCCGACATCTTTGGCTTTCAACGTATAAATCTGCCAAACCCTGCTGCCCGATTTATGCTCGCTGAATCCTTGCGCGCCCTCCAAAGGCAGCTCGATTTCGGGCGAGGACGAGCGCACCAGCTTTCCGTCCTTGCCCCAAATCTGGATGACGTAGCTTTCTTCAGGTTCCTCGTCGTGAATAGCCGGTATATCGATGGCGGATGCAAGCCGCGGAAAGGCCTGCCCCTCGATAACGACGGCGATACGGCGCAGATTGTCGGAGAAAAGTTCGTGGAATTCCTTCGCCGTATCGAGATAGGCAATTCCCCCCATAACCGCCGTGCAGGCCAGCAAGCCCGTCAACAGGGACAGAAGAAGGTTGCGCCGGATCGAGGTCATGCCTTTTTCTCCAGCACATAGCCGACGCCGCGAATGTTGCGGATGCCGTTGCCGCCGATTTTTTTGCGAAGCTGGGAGATATGATATTCGACGGCATTGCTTTCGACTTCCTCGTTCCAGCCGTAGATTTTTTCTTCCAAAGCCTGTCGCGACAATACCGCCCCCGGCTTTTCCATCAGCGCGTAAAGCACGGCGAATTCCCTGGCCGAAAGAACGATCGGCGCTCCGCCGACGCTGAAACTATGCGTCGCGGGGTCGAGTTCCATATCGTTCCACACGACAAGGGGCGACGCCCGTCCTTCGCGGCGGCGCAACAGGACGCGGATACGCGCCTCCAGTTCCTCAAGGGCGAACGGCTTGATCATGTAATCGTCGGCGCCGAGATCGAGGCCGGTCACGACGTCTTTCAGCGTATCCTGCGCCGTAATGACAAGAACGGGTACCTGATCGCGCCGCGCCCGCAGCTTTTTCAATATATCGAGCCCCGAACCGTCCGGCAGGCCGAGATCGAGCAGCACGAGGTCGTAGGCATGGCCGGTCAGGCTCGCCTCCCCGCCGCGCGCGTCGCAAACGGCATCGACGGCATAGCCGCTCTGGCGCAGGGCGACGCAGAGCTCTTCCGCGATCATGGGATCGTCTTCGATGAGAAGAAGGCGCATATCGTTTCCGTCGGGAGATTCAGCAGGCAGGATAAAACCACGCCGCCAACTTAACCACGAAAACTTAGGCGAAGCTTAGAGAATCGCCCTCTACTGCATAAACCAGCCGTGGCTGACGACGACCGACTGGCCGGTCAGGGCGTTGGAGGGGAACGCGGCGAAGAACAGCGCGGTCTCGGCCACGTCCTGCACGGTCGTGAATTCGCCGTCCACCGTGTTTTTGAGCATGATTTTCTTGACCACGTCTTCTTCGGAAATGCCGAGTTCCTTGGCCTGTTCCGGAATTTGTTTTTCCACCAGCGGCGTGCGCACGAAACCGGGGCAGATCACGTTGGCGCGGACGCCGTGCGCGGCACCTTCCTTGGCCACGACCTTCGCCAACCCGATCAACCCGTGTTTCGCCGTGACATAAGGCGCTTTCAACGGTGATGCTTCCTTGGAATGCACCGAACCCATATAGATGATGCTGCCGCCCCTGCCCTGCTTGTACATTTCGCGCAAGGCCGCGCGCGTGGTCAAAAACGCGCCGTCGAGATGGATGGCGAGCAGCTTTTTCCATTTGCCGAAATCGAACTTGTCGAGCGGATCGACGATTTGGATGCCCGCATTGCTGACCAGAATGTCGATGCCGCCGAACGCGCTGACCGCCTTGGCCATGCCCGCATCGACCTGCGCCTCGTCGGTCACGTCCATCGCGACGCCGAGCGCGCGCTTGCCGGTCGGGTCGAATTCCTTGGCGGTCGCATCCGCGCCTTCCTGATTCAAATCGGCGATCACGACTTTCGCGCCTTCGCGGAAATAGGTGGCGGCGATTTCCTTGCCGATGCCGCTGGCGGCCCCGGTGACGACGGCGACTTTGTCTTGCAAACGCATGTTCTTCTCCCTTGTTACGGATTTATTTCAGATAATCGTGGATGACTTTCCCCAACCCCAAAGTCAGGTCGCACAGAATATGGGTGGCCGAGACGGTTTCCAGCACCGGAAGATCCGCCACCGGCGCAAGCGCGTGCGGATGCAGCGACAGCGCGCCCGGCCCCGTCCATGCGCCTTTCAGTTCGACATCTTCAATATAGAATTCGACCAGCTCGCACACGCGCGCGCTGCCATCGACATGGGGCAATATCTTCAGAAGATAGTTCGGCGTCGCGAGGCTGGCCTTCACGGCTTTCAGATCGGCGGGCTTGTGCTTGTAGCCCATCGTGCCCGTCGCCACGCGCACGGGGCCGTAATCGAGCGTTCCGATCAGCGTGTCGCTTTCCGGGCGCAGGCTCGGATCGGCGAGTTTTTTCGGAAAGCCCCAGATCTCGCGCCCGCCCGCGATCGGCGACAGGTCGTTCAGATACATGCTGTGCGTATAGCCGCCTTTGCGCCCTTTATAGGACACGGGGATGACCTGCCCGCTTTCGGTATAGTCGCCGAAGCCGGTCGAATCCGGCATGCGGATAAATTCATAACGCACGATGGCGTCGTCATTGACCTGCAGCGGTTCCGGCACGACGGCGCGCAACTTCTTGGGATCAGTACGATAGCTGATGACCAGAAATTCGCGGTCGATGAAACGGTACGGCCCGCGCGGATAGGCCGGATTCGTGAACGGCATGGCGAAAGCGTTTTTGCGGATGTCGGATTGTTTCATCTTGCCTTCTCCGTTCCGGTGCGCGCAGCCGGTTTATGGGTATCTTTGCGTTCGCCGCGGGAAAAATCGAAGACGGATATGCCTTCGGGGTTGGCTGGGCGTTCAAAAATTTCTGGGTAGCTTAATGTGTGCCGCGCGTCTTCGTATCCGGCGCGCCAATGGTCTTCCATGCTCAGGCGCGAAAATTCGTAATCCTTGGAATCGCCTTCGTAATCCTTGGTGTGATAGATCAGATGCGCGATGTTGTAGGTCTTGCAATCGGCCACCGCTTGCAGCAATTCGGCTTCAGGCGTCTGCTTGAGGTCGGAGGGAAGTTTTTCGAGCAAAGTCGCCGCGGCATGGCGCAGCCTTTGGGATTCGCGGAAACGGTCGGTATTGGCGCGGGTGCGGCTGGAGAAACGAATTTCCTTCTGGCGCGTCATCACCTTGGCCATATCGCGCGGCACCGCGCCGCGCGCGCTCCACAAATCGACCTGAAACGCCAGCGTGTCCTGCCGCGGCATGCATTCGACCATCCACTGTAACGGCGTGTTCGAAACAAGGCCGCCGTCCCAATAGTGTTCGCCGTCGATTTCGACCGCCGGGAAACCGGGCGGCAGCGCGCCGCTTGCCATAATATGGTCGGGGCCGATTTTATGCGTTTGGGCGTCGAAGCAGGTGAAATTTCCGGTGCGGACATTGACCGCGCCGACATTGAAACGCATTTCCCCGGCATTGATGCGGTCGAAATCGATCAGGCTTTCGAGCGTCGAACGCAATGCCTTCGTGTCGTAATAGCTGGTCGCGGCCGGCGTTCCGGGTTGATGCAGCCAAGGCGTCGGCATGCGCGGCGTGAAGAAATTGGCGACGCCGTGAACCAGCGACGCGCCTGCACTGATCTGGTTGACGAAGCCGCGCATCTTGCCGTCGGCGAACATATGGGCTGTGGGGTGCAGCCACGAATAAGGCGTTGTCACGCTTTCCCAGAACGCGCGCAATTTATCGACGCGCGCATCAGGCGCGTTCCCGGCAATGATCGCGGCATTGATCGCGCCGATGGAAATGCCCGCCACCCAGTCGGGTTCGATGCCGTGTTCGGCCAAAGCCTGATAAACGCCGCCCTGATACGCGCCGAGCGCGCCGCCGCCTTGCAGCAGAAGTGCTACGCATTCGAAAGAATGTTTCTTGTTATCGGCTTTTTTCGTCCGGGACGGCATAAGCAGGAGAACTTTTGAAATCGTGGGCGGGATTCACTTGATACACGACATATAGCAGATGAATTGAGATGATTTTGTGATTTTTTCGGTTACCGAAAAAAGTACGGCGTTTCCTGAACTTAACCTCTCGTTAAGCAAGCGTCTTTGCTTTCAGCCACGAAAAATACTTGCATTCCTTTGTTACGCAAGAAAACTGCGAAGACATTTTTATGCATAAAATTGTCGGTATTTTTAAGCGGTCCTTAAACATACAAATGCTATCCATGCCCTTGTACCGCATGTGTTTTTCGTAATTAGTTTCAGGAAAAAGCGGTACGATATGAATGTGGAGAAAGCGATGACCGACACAGCGATGACGGAAAAACAGGAAGAGCAGATGGTGCATCTGGTGCGCAATGCTCTGCTCGTCGCCGGACAGGAAATGGGCGACGGCGATCAATGGCCGGTTATCAAATCGACGATCTATGATTTGATGCGAGGATGGGAAGACACCAAGGCAAATCGCAATGTTTGCAGAGAAGTCAAAAAACATTGTGCAAGCGTCATCGCCGAGCTTGAATCCATGCACGATGAATGTGAACCTGAATTGCGCAAAGAAATGGATAAAACCATAGCCGAATTACGTGAGCTTTACGATGCCGCTTTCAGCGAAGTCGACATCCAGAATATGAGCGTGAATGAAGATTCTCTCCCGATATATATGAAACGCGCAAAACATATTATTCAAACGATGGAGGACGATAATGAGTGAAGTGCAGATGATGGTCCGCGTTGTCAACGGAGTCGGCGCGAAGCAGGTTGTGGCCGCCGACCAGATGGGGGCTGTCAAAGTTCTTGGCAGTGGCTTTATGCGCTCACTGGGAAATTTGAATGCAGCTATGCAGGGGTCGGCCCAAAGCCACCGTCTCGGCCTGATTACCAGAGACACAGGTGATATATTCGACGCCGCACTAACCGAGCCAGCCAAACCCGGCCTGACAACAACCAACGAACATTCTGGACCAGCCAGAAATAACAATGTAACGACGCTCAAATTTAATCCGCAGAAAACCAACGGCTAATAAACTATTGCACTTCAGGATAACTTCGGCTCGAATGATCTCCTCATTCGGGCCGATTTCTTTTGGTACGAATGGAACCATAAGAGCCGTCATTCCGGCGCAAGCCGGAATCCAGTTTCAAATCTATTAGGGAGACGAAGAAAAAACTTTCAATCTGGAT
>JAGWKW010000203.1 GCA_028865155.1 Alphaproteobacteria bacterium | reverse complement strand
GAAGGATTTATTGCAAAGCGGGAAGTCGGCGACGAGGTTGTTTTCGATCGCGGCTTCGAGCAAAGGCCATTGGAACCACGACGCGTCGCGCGGATGGCAGCGCAAAATTTCCCCGTCCGCGCCAAGACGCAGCCAGACCAGAACGTCGCCGCGGAACGCCTCGACGATAGCCATACCTTCGCCCTTGCCGCCTCCCGCCGGAAGCGGAACGCGGATGTCGCCTTCGGGCAGGCGGCCGATGATCTGGCGGATCACGGAAAAGCTTTCCCGGACTTCGCAACGGCGCACCCACAGGCGCGCATTGACATCGCCCGGATGCATAACCGGCATGTCGACCTTGACGACGTCATAGGGTTCGTAAGGCAGGCACACGCGCGCGTCGAAAGCGCGGCCCGACGCGCGGCCCACAAAACCCCCTGCCCCGAACAGCTTGACCAGCCTGTTCGGCACCGCGCCGGTATTGTTGGTGCGGTCCTTGAGCGAGGCAGTGCTGTCATAAACATCTATCAGCTTGTCGAAGCGTTTTTCCGCATCCCGCACCCAGTCGCGGATTTGCGCCGCGCCCGCTTCGAACAGGTCGGCGGCGACGCCGCCCGGCACGACGCAATCCATCATCAGGCGATGCCCGAAAC
The DNA here is from genome assembly GCA_028865155.1 of Alphaproteobacteria bacterium. Taxonomy (GTDB): domain Bacteria; phylum Pseudomonadota; class Alphaproteobacteria; order UBA9219; family UBA9219; genus CAIXLI01. The sequence continues at coordinate 2,364 of JAGWKW010000203.1, read as the reverse complement.
AGTCGCAGCACAGACGCAGCGTTTCCTCGCGCAGGATGCCGAGATGCGCGAGCATAAGCGCGAAAGCCGCGTCGTTGCAGATCGCGCCGATGTCGCCGAAATGGTTGGCGATACGTTCGAGTTCCGCCATCAGCGCGCGCAGCAATTGCGCGCGCGGCGGTACTGCCACGCCAAGCGCTTCTTCGACCGCGCGGGCATAGGCATAAGAATAGGCGACCGTGCTGTCGCCCGAAATGCGGCCCGCAAGCTTCGCGCCGCACGCGACATCCGCGCCTTCGAACAGTTTTTCGACGCCCTTATGGACGAAGCCGAGCCGCCCTTCAAGCCGCACCACCGTTTCGCCATTGGCCGAGAAGCGAAAATGACCCGGTTCGATAATGCCCGCATGGATCGGCCCGACGGGAATTTCATGCACGCCCTCACCTTCGACCGGAAGGAAGGCGTAATCGGTATCGCCGTCACTCGCGCCGCCGTCGCCGAGCGGATTTCTAACCGCCCATTTGCCATGGTCGATCCATGGACGCGTATCGATGGCGCCTTCGGCCCTGTGGCCGAAGAAATCGCAAATGGCGCGTTCGAGACGCGTCGCAGGCAGATGCCTGCAGGCGACGGACGGGAACGCGCCGTTGACGACGGCAAAGCTGGCGATCGCGACATCGTGCGTCGCGGGATCGTAAACGCACATATGGACATGCGTTTTTTCGCCCCACAGGCCGAGCAGCGTGATTTTTTCCGCGACCAGATCGTCCGTCAAACCGGCCCACATGCCGACGTCAACCTTGTAACGGGGCCAGGGCGCGCGGATAATGGGTTGGGTTGCAAATTCCATAGCGTCACCTATTTAAGCAAAGCCGCGACCTGTCCGAACCAATGCACAAGCGGCATGGGCAGGAACAGGCCCGCCGTCAGCACAAGCGCGAAATGGGCGAAGAACGGCACGGTCGACGCGTTGACTTTGTGGTTATGCGCCGTCGGTTCGCCGAACAGGACGTCCTGCATCCGTAACAGCAGCGCGCCGAACGCGACGACAAGCCCGGCGACAAGCGCGAGCGCGAGCCACGGCGCGCGCGCGAAAGTCGTGGTCACGAGCAGGAATTCGCTCGTAAAAACGCCGAAAGGCGGCAAGCCTGCGATGGCCAGAACGCCGAGACCGAGCCCCCAGGCCAGCACCGGATGCGTGACGCTAAGCCCTTTGATGCCCGCGAAACGCTGCGTGCCCTTGGCCTGCGAGACATGGCCGACGGCGAAGAAAATGCCCGATTTGGTCAGGCAGTGCATCGTCATATGCAAAAGCCCGGCGAAATTGGCGAGCGGGCCGCCCATGCCGAACGCGAAGGTGATAATGCCCATATGCTCGATCGAGGAGTAGGCGAAGAAGCGCTTGATGTCGTTGCGGCGGTAAAGCATGAAAGCCGCGAACAGAAGCGAGACCAGCCCCATAAACATCAGAACCGGCCCGGCATGGACCGCATGGGTGTTAGCAGATATAACCATCTTGATGCGTAACAGCGCATACAGCGCGACGTTTAGCAGAAGCCCGGACAGAACCGCCGAAATCGGCGTCGGCCCTTCGGCATGCGCGTCCGGCAGCCATGCATGCATAGGCGCAAGGCCAACCTTGGTTCCGTAACCGACAAGGAAAAACACGAAAGACAGACTCAAAAGCGCGGGGTCGAGCAACGGGGCGGATGTAGCGAGGCGGCTCCAGGCCAACGCGGCCAGCCCTTCGCCGAGCGTTTTTTCCGCAGCGAGGTAAATCAGGATCGTGCCGAAAAAAGCCAGCGAGATGCCAACGCTGGCGAGAATGAAATATTTCCACGCCGCTTCGACGGCGGCTTCGGTGCGGTAGATGCCGACCATCAGGACGGTAACGAGCGTCGCGACCTCGAGCCCGACCCACAGCAAACCGAGATTGTTCGACACCAGCGCGAGATTCATCGCGCCCATCATGATCTGGAAAGTGGCGTGATAGAAACGCACCATCAGCGGCGTCAGGCGGCCGGTCTCGATCTCGTGGCCGATATAGCTGGCGCTGAAGATGCTGGTCGTCAGCCCGACGAAGGTGTTGAGGACGATCAGATAAATATTGAATCCATCGACGATAAAAATGTCCCCGGCAGGATGCGGCGCCCAAAACAAGGACACCGCCGCCGCGAAGGACAGCAGCGAGGCGAAGACATTGAGCCACGCCGACGCGCGATAACTGTGCACAAAGGCGAGCAGGACGGCGAAAGCGGCCGGAACGACGACGACATAGGACACGGTCGGGGATGAAAGCAGATCAACCATTGGTGTTTTCTCCCCGGAAGCGGTCGAGCGCGTGGACATCGACCGTGTCGAAACGTTCGCGGATGCGGAAGATGA
>JAGWKW010000202.1 GCA_028865155.1 Alphaproteobacteria bacterium | reverse complement strand
CAGCGCCCGCATGCTTGCGGGCGGCGAAATCCTGCCCCACAACCACCCCGAAGTCCTCGATTTCCTTAAAAAGCGCGGGCAGGATCCACAGCAGGTCGAGCAGGCCCTCGGCGAATTGCGCCGCACCGACAACGAGATGGCGCGCGCCGTCGAAGATATCATCATGGTTTTGCTCAAGAAGAATCTCGTCAAAATGACCGATTTGCCCAAGCCGGTGCAAGATCGCATGGCTTTCCGCGTTCGCCAGCGCGTCGTCATCCAGGATATTTACGATCAGGCTTCCGGCACGAGAACCGGCGCATAATGAGCGCGGCAATTGTCATCCCTGCTCGTTACGGCTCGACGCGCTTCGCCGGGAAGCCGATGCACAAAGTCGCGGGCGTTTCGATGCTGGAGCGCGTCTGGCGTATCGCCCGCGCCGTGCAAAGCGCATCGCGCATCGTCGTCGCCACCGAAGACCAACGCATCGTCGACCATGCCGCGTCTTTCGGCGCCGAAGCGGTGTTGACACCCGAAAGCTGCGCCAATGGCAGCGAGCGCGTCCATGCCGCGATAGCAGCCGCCAACATCAAAGAAGATATTCTGATTAACTTGCAAGGCGACGCACTGCTGATCCCGCCGTGGGTTTTGGACGCGATGATCGCCGAGATGGAATCCGCACCCGATACCGGTATCGTCACGCCCGCCGTCAAACTTGAAGGCGAAACGCTCGAAAATTTCAAAAAACACAAACAGGCCTCGCCCGCGAGCGGCAGCACCGTCGTGTTCGACGCGCAGCGCGATGCCTTGTATTTTTCCAAGGCGGTTCTGCCTTTCGTCCGCAAGCCGGGCTTCGCCGATACATACCGCCATGTCGGTCTTTACGGATACCGCAAGGCCGCGCTCGAACAATATGTCAAGTTGACACCGACGCCGCTCGAACAAACCGAAGGGCTCGAACAGCTGCGCGCCCTCGAACATGGCATGAAAATTCGCGTCGTCATTGTCGATTACAAAGGCCGCACGCATGGTTCGGTCGACGCACCCGAAGATGTCGCCGTGGCCGAGGCGATCATTGCGCGCGAAGGCGAATTGGTATGACGCGCCTCATCCTCGCGCGGCACGGCAATACGTTCGGCCCCGGCGATACGCCCGTTTGGGTCGGCGCGCGCAGCGACCTGCCTTTGGTCGAAAAAGGCGTGGCGCAGGCGCGCGCGCTTGGCGAAGCCTTGAAGCAGGCGCATATCGTGCCGGATTTCATCTGGGCCGGGCCGTTGCAGCGGACGCGCGAAGCGGCGCGGATCGCGGCGGAAATTGCGGGTTTCGATCCGACGCGGATTAACATCGAAACGCGGCTGGCGGAAATCGATTACGGCGCGTGGGAAGGCAAAACCAACGCCGGGATCGAGGCGGCGGGCGGCGGCGCAGAACTTGCGGCTTGGGACGAGCAATCCATCTATCCCGCAACGCCCGGCTGGCAACCCGCCGAAGCGCAGATCATCGCCGATGTCGTCTCCCTGCTCGATGAAGCCCGGGGCAAGGCCGGGCTGGTCGTGACCAGCAACGGCATTTTGCGCTTTTTTGCGCGCGCAGCGCATAATGCCGGGAATTTTCCCGGCCACAAAGTCGCCACCGGTCACGTCTGTATCATGGATTATGTAAATGGCAAGTGGTGCATCCTGTCATGGAACGCCGCACCGGAAATCGCCTTTTCCGTAGCCTGAAGATTCTTGACAATTTTATGCTGCAATGCAGCAATTATGAATTCGCGCCTGCAAATCGCGCCTTATTTTGACGGAGATTATCGATGCCGCGTTTCCGCCTTTCGGGTTTTTTTCGCTTCCCTGCTTTTCCTGTTTTGCTCGATCCCGGCCTTCGCCGCCGATGCGCCGAAGATCGATAGCGGCGACTGCGCGTGGATGCTGATTTCGACCGCGCTCGTCCTGCTCATGACCATTCCGGGGCTCGCGGTTTTTTATGGCGGCATGGTGCTCAAACATAATGTCCTCGCCACCGTCATGCAGAGCTTCAGCACCGCCTGCCTTGTCGCCGTTTTGTGGGCTGTCGCCGGATACAGCCTCGCTTTCGCGAACGGCAACGCCTTCATCGGCGGATGGAGCCGGTTCTTCCTCGACGGCATGAATATGAATGCGCCGTTCGTCCTCGGCGCAGGTACAGCTGCGCCCGTAACGACGACGATCCCCGAAGCTTTGTTCATGATGTTCCAGATGACCTTCGCGATCATCACGCCTGCGCTGATTGCAGGCGCGTTCTGCGATCGCATCAAATTTTCTTCGATGCTCGTTTTCATGGGACTGCGGTCATTGATCGTCTATGCCCCCGCCGCCCACTGGGTCTGGCATCCGCAAGGCTTCCTGTCCCATGCCGGGGTTCTGGATTTTGCAGGGGCGGCACCGTCGTCCATATCAATGCGGGCGTGGCGGGGCTTATCGCCGCGCTGTTCATCGGCAAGCGCCTGCATCTGGAGGAAAATTACGCGCCGCATAATCCCGCTTACAGCGTCGTCGGCGCATCGCTTCTGTGGGTCGGCTGGTTCGGGTTCAATGCCGGCTCCGCGCTCGGCGCCAATGGCCGCGCAGCAATGGCGATGACCGTGACGATGATCGCGGCAGCCACGGCTGCCTTGGCGTGGATGACCGTCGAATGGCGTTTCCAGGGCAAACCGAGCGTGCTTGGCATCATCACCGGCGCGATCTCCGGCCTTGTCGTGATCACGCCCGCATCGGGTTTCGTCGGCCCGTCGGGCGCGCTTATCATCGGCGCGCTAGGCGGCGCGGTTTGTTATCTGTCGGCTGAAGTGATGAAGGAACGTTTCCCGCTCGACGACAGTCTGGACTGTTTCGCCATTCATGGCGTCGGCGGCATTCTTGGCGCGATTTTAACCGGCGTCTTCGCCAAAGCCGCCATCGGCGGCGTCGCGGGCGCCATCGACGGGCATCCGGCACAGATTTTGATCCAACTCGAAGGCATAGGCTGGACCATCGGCTGGTGCGCGATTGCGACATTGGCGATTTTGTTCGTC
>JAGWKW010000201.1 GCA_028865155.1 Alphaproteobacteria bacterium | reverse complement strand
ATGCTTTTGACTTCGTCGAGGGCGAGCGCGCGCCGTCCGTGCCCGGCAAGCAGCGTATTGAGCGCAAGCCTTATATCGGCGGCGCTGTCGACAAGCGTGCCGTCGAGGTCGAAAATAAGGCCGAGCAGGCGGGACATGTGATAACCTATTGGATTGACCCATTCTTTATGGCAGAAAAGAACCCATGACACAAAACGCTTCTTCCTTTCCACCGCTTGCCTGCGTCATTCTTGCCGCCGGGCAGGGCACGCGCATGAAATCCGACTTGCCCAAGGTTCTGCATCCGGTTGCGGGTGCGTCGATGATTTCACATGTCCTCGCTGCCTGCGCCGTGCTGTCACCGACGCATGTCGTTGTCGTTGTCGGGCCCGATGGCAAAGAGATCGAACAGGTGGTTGCGCCTGTTTCCTGCGTCGTACAGAAAAAGCCGCTCGGCACCGGCGATGCTGTCAAGGCGGCGCGGAAAATGCTCGATGGTTTTACCGGCGACGTCGTCATTCTGTTCGGCGACGGGCCGTTGATTACAACGGAATCCATTCAGGCTTTGCAGCGCAAGCGACAGGAAAGCAAAGCTGCCATAGTCGTTGCTGGTTTCAGGCTGGAAAATCCGGGGCCTTATGGCCGCCTGATCACCGACAAGGCAGGCAAGCTCACCGGCATCGTCGAGGCCTGCGAAGCGACGTCCGAGCAAAAAGAAATCGGGCTTTGCAACGGCGGGGCGATGCTGTTCGACGGCGCGCGGATGTGGAAACTTCTCGATGCGCTCAAAGACGATAATGCCAAAAAGGAATTTTTCCTGACCGATTGCGTTGCGCTGGCGCAAAAAGAAGGCGGGGCAGCGCTTGAAGTCATCCCCTCCGACGATGTTCTCGGCGTCAACACGCGGATCGAACTGGCGCAGGCCGAAAAAATCATGCAACGCCGCCTGCGCGAAAAGGCGATGCTGGCGGGCGCGACGATGACCGATCCGGACAGCGTTTTTCTGTGCGCGGATACGCGCATCGGGCGCGACGTGACGATTGGGCCGAATGTCGTGTTCGGCCCCGGCGTCGAGATCGGCGACCGCGTCGACATCCGTGCTTTCTGCGCTATTGAACGCGCGCGCATCGAGGCGGGCGCGATTGTCGGCCCCTTCGCGCGCATCCGGCCCGAGTCGTATATCGGTGCCGGCGTCCATATTGGCAATTTCGTAGAGATCAAAAACAGCCGTATCGACGCGGGCGCGAAGATCAACCATTTGTCTTATATCGGCGACGCAACAGTCGGTGAAAAGGCCAATATCGGCGCAGGCACGATCACCTGCAATTATGACGGCTTCCGCAAGATGCGGACCCATATCGGCGCGGGCGCGTTCATCGGTTCGAATTCGGCGCTGGTTGCGCCGGTCGCGATCGGCGACGGCGCCTATGTCGGCGCGGGCAGTGTCATTACGAATGAAGTTCCGGCAGGAACGCTTGCGGTCGCGCGCGGACGTCAGGCCAATATCGAAGGTTGGGCCGAACGGGTGCGTGACGGAAAAGGCGACAAGGGATGAGATTCGCGCCGACGCCTTTACCAGGCGCTTTTCTTATTAACCTTGATGCCAAAGGCGACCATCGCGGTTTTTTCGCACGCTTTTTCTGTGAAAAAGAATTCGCTGCTCAGGAACTCGAAACCAATTTTGTGCAAGCAAATGAATCACTCAGCGCGAAACGCGGCACGTTGCGCGGGATGCATTACCAACTTGGCGCGGATGCTGAAGTCAAAGTTGTGCGTTGCATAAAAGGCGAGATTTTCGACATTATTCTCGACTTGCGCCAGGACTCGCCGACTTTCGGCAAATCCTTCGGCGCATCTTTATCGGCTGGTAATCGCACCATGATGTATGTGCCGCGCGGATTTGCGCACGGCTTCATATCGCTCGCCGACGACAGCGAGATTTTCTATCTTGTCAGCGCTTTTTACGCGCCGCAAAGCGAGCGCGGCGTGCGCTATAATGATCCTCGCTTCAAGATCGAATGGCCAATAGAGCCGGTCGAAATTTCCGACAAAGACCGCACATGGCCTGATTTCGACCCCGCTTTCCATCTGGGCATGTCTGCATGACAATCCTTCTGACCGGCGCGAGCTCTTTTACGGGCCTGTGGTTCGCGGAAAACCTTGCGGCTTCCGGTCATCGCGTTCTTGCGCCCTTGCCGCGCGCGCGCGACGATTACGAAGGCATCAGGGCTGTGCGCGTCGCGCGCCTTGCCAAAGTCGCAGAAATTACCGAAAATGCGCCTTTCGGCGGCAACGCTTTCCTCGATCTTGCCAGAGACCCGGCGATCCGCCTTCTGTGTCACCATGCCGCGCAGGTTGCCGGCTACAAAAGCCCAGATTTTGATGTCACGGCAGCGTTGCGCGCGAATACGCTCAATCTGGAACGCGTCCTCGAAACCATGAAAGACCTTCAGGCCGTCATCCTGACCGGCACCGTGTTCGAAGCCGACGAGGGCAGGGGCGGAACAGGCCCGCGCGAAGCTTTTTCGCCCTATGGGCTATCGAAAACATTAACGGCTCAGGCTTTTCGTTTCCGGTGCCACCACCACCATGTGCCGTTGACGAAATTCGTCATTCCGAACCCATTCGGCCCTTATGAAGAGCCGCGCTTTTGCGCCTATCTGATGGGCTGCTGGGCCAAGGGCGAAAAAGCCGTCATCAAGACGCCGGATTATATCCGCGACAACATCCATATCTCGCTTCTGGCGCAATGTTATGCCGACTGCGTGGCGCGTATTCTGGATGGCGAAACCATCGCCCATTATGCGCCGTCCGGCTATGCGGAATCCCAAGGCGCGTTTGCGCAGCGCATGGTACGCGAAATCGGTTCACGTCTTGACCTGCCTTGCGGGCTTGACTTGCAACGGCAAAGCGATTTTTCCGAACCGCTTGCCCGTGTCAATACTGACGCTGTGGATACCGCCCGCCTTGGCTGGAACGAAAAAGACGCATGGGACAGGCTGGCTGATTATTACCGCACTCCATACTCGAAGGCCGTTCATGCGTGACGAACCG
>JAGWKW010000010.1 GCA_028865155.1 Alphaproteobacteria bacterium | reverse complement strand
GACGTCGTGGCGCCTTTGGGCTATGCGCCGTCGGAGGATGCCGAAGGGGCAGATCTTGTCATTTTCAACACCTGCCATATTCGCGAGAAGGCGACCGAGAAGCTTTATTCCGAACTGGGCCGGTTGCGCCCGATGCAAAAGGAAAAAGAGGCCAAGGGCGAACGCATGATCGTGGCTGTGGCCGGATGCGTCGCGCAGGCCGAAGGCGCCGAGATCCAGCGCCGGATGCCGTTCGTCGATCTGGTGTTCGGGCCGCAGACCTATCATCAATTGCCGGAGATGATCGCGCGCGCGACGCGCGGCGCAGGCGGCGTTTTGAACACCGAGTTTCCCGCCGAGCCGAAATTCGACGCGCTGCCGGACGTTTCGGGCGGCGAGGTTTCGGCCTTTTTGTCGGTGCAGGAAGGTTGCGACAAATTCTGCACCTTCTGTGTCGTGCCTTATACGCGCGGGGCGGAATATTCGCGGCCCGTGGATGCGATTATCGCCGAAGCCGAAAGGCTGGTCGGAAACGGCGCGCGCGAAATCACGCTTTTGGGCCAGAACGTCAACGCGTTCCATGGCGAAGGGCCGGACGGCAAAATTTGGGGGCTGGGGCGGCTGTTGCGGCGGCTGGCAGAAATTCCGGAATTGAAACGGCTGCGCTATACCACGTCGCATCCGCGCGACATGGATGACGAGCTGATTGGCGCACATCGCGACCTGCCGCAGCTGATGCCTTTTTTGCATTTGCCGGTGCAAAGCGGTTCCGACGCCGTTCTGGAGGCGATGAACCGCAAGCACACATCCGACGATTACCGGCGCATCGTCGATAAATTGCGCGCGGCAAGGCCCGATCTTGCCCTGTCTTCGGATTTTATTGTCGGCTTTCCGGGCGAAACGGATGCCGATCATGCGGCGACAATGAGGCTGGTGCGCGACATTGGTTTCGCGCAGGCCTATTCGTTCAAATACAGCCGCCGTCCCGGCACGCCCGCCGCCGCGATGGCGAACCAGGTCGCAGAAGATGCCGCCGATGCGCGGTTGCAGGAATTGCAGGAATTGCTGCGCGCGCAGCAGAAAGCATTCAACCGGAGCCTTGTCGGCAAGACAATTCCCATCCTGTTCGACGGTTTCGGCAGACAGGACGGGCAGCTGCATGGCCGTGCGCCTTTCATGCAATCGACCTATATCGCTGCGCCGCACACGGCCCAACGGCTGATCGGACAGGAGCTTGACGTGACTATTTCGCAGGCGCGGCAAAACAGCCTGATCGGCGCGCTCGCCCTATAAAAGCCATTTACATTTGCTTTATATTTTCCGTGATATTCTTGAAGAGTTGCGCGCGGCATTTGAACGGAAGATTTGATGAGCCATTCGGCAAAAATTTCTCCGTCCCTGAAGACGTATATTCGGTCGGGATGGGAGTTTTTGCGCCGTTCGCCGCTTGACCCGGCGCCCGACCCCAAAACGTTGAGCGGCGCCGTTTCGTTTCTGTACATCCCCGCGCACGAAGACAAGGCGAAGATCGAACAACGCGTGCGGCAACGCAGGGAAAAATTGCGCCAGATACGGCCAAATGCAGCGTTTCTTATCGATGTCGAAGTGCGCTATTTGCCCGTCAACCCGCAGAACATCCCGGACAGTGAGCACGGGCTTTTGTACCTGCCCAACGATTACATCGTCCCGGGCGGACGTTTCAACGAAATGTATGGGTGGGATAGCTACTGGATCATTCGCGGGCTGGTCGACGACGGGCAGACGGGCCTCGCCAAAGGCATGATCGAAAATCTTTTCTATCAGATCGAGCATTACGGCGGCAAAATCCTCAATGCCAACCGGACATACTACCTGTCGCGATCGAACCCGCCCCTGCTTGGCCTGTCGATTGAAGCCGTCGCCGCGCCCATGGATCCGGACGAGCGCCGCGCCTTTCTGCAACGCGCGACGCCTTTGCTCGAAACGGAAAGCTTATTCTGGCGCGCATGGCGCTTCGTTCCCGAAACGGGGCTGTTCCGTTATGGTCACCCGGATATGGGCAAGCTTGGCCCCTGCCCCGAAGTACGCATGGGCGAAATCGACGTTCGAACCGGGCAAAACCATTACGACAAGGTTCTTCATTACCTCAAACAGCTCGAAACGACCGCGTCTTACCGCCGCTTCTATGACCGGGAAGCCGACGCTCTGACCATAGAAGCTCTTGCCGGGGATCGCGGCGTACGCGAATCCGGCTTCGACCCGTCGATGTCGATGGGTTTTTTCGGGCTTGAAACGCTGGATATGAATCCGGTTTGCCTGAACGCGTTGCTATGCGTTCAGTTCGGCAAGTTGGCATCTTTTTATCACGAGATTGGAAACGAGAAGAAAAGCCGCCAATGGAAGAAAGAACATCATGCGCTGGCCCGCCGGATACGCGCCGTGCTGTGGAACGAAGAAAAAGGCCTGTTCTTCAGCTACAATCACCGCACAAAAGCGCAGTCTGACTTCGCGTTCCTGACCACCTTCTATCCCTTGTTCGCCGGGATTGCGACCCGCAAACAGGCGCAAAAGCTGCGCCGCAATCTTGGCCTGTTCGAGGCCACACATGGCCTGATGGCGACGCCCGAACGAACCGGATGCCAATGGGACGGGCCGCATATGTGGGCGCCGCTTGTTTATTTCGCCGTGCAAGGATTGGTCAATTACGGGTTCGAAGAGGATGCCTGCCGCATCGCGCGCAAGTTTCTCGACACCGTACAGAAAGTCTATGACGAAGAAGGGGGCATTTACGAAAAATACGACGCCGAAACCGGGTCGAACAAAGCTTTGGTTTCGGTCGGATACAAGGAAAACGTCATCGGTTTCGGCTGGACAAATGCCACGGCGCAATGGATCGATAACCTTTTAAAAAGCCTTGAAGCCGGATCCGTTACGGAAATCCGCGCTTTGCCATGGGCGCAAAAGACGGTGCGCCATTCCACTACCGTGCCTTCGGAAATCTTTTCTTAAAACACCTTATTGCGCATCGGCGAAGCCGATCAGCTTGTCCTTCACCTCGTCATAGTTTTTCTGCGGATCATACAGTTTGGCCGGGAGTTTGAGCGCGCGGGCCGTCAGATCGCCGACAGCGGCGCGGACGCGCAATAGCGCGACGGCTTCGTCATGCTGCGCCTGGATATAGGCGACCTTGGCCGCGAGCAATTCCTGCTGGGCGTTCAGGATGTCGAGGACGGTGCGCGTACCCGCCGAAGCTTCCTTTTTCACGCCTTCGAGCGCCAGCGCGTCGGCGTCGGCCTGCGCCTTGCTGGAGGCGATGGCGGCGCGCGCCGTTTGCAGCGCGTTCCAGCCGCCGACCGCCGATTGGCGCACCGCGAGGCGGATGTCGTCGAGCTGCATGCGCTTCGCGGTCGCGGTCTGCTGCGCTTCGCGGGTACGCGAATAATCTTCGCCCGCATTGTAAAGCGGGATCGTCATGCGCAGCATGACCGCCGTGCTGTCCTGCTGCCCCGGAATGAAGTCGCTTTGATCCCAGGCGCGCGTCGCGCTGCCGACCAGGTCGATTTCCGGCAATAACGTTCCTTTGCTCAGATCGATATCGGCATTGGCTTTGTCTTCGTCCGCTTCGCCCGCGATGATGGCCGGATTGTTGCGCACCGCCGCATCCACCGTTTCGTCGAGCGTTTTGAACGGTTCCGTTTCCAGCTTCGGTTCGACAAGATCCTTGGGCGCATGGCCGACATAGCGGGCATAGGCGGCCGTATCGTTTTCAAGCTTGCCTTGCGCCTCGGCCAGCCCCGTCTTGACGCCGTCGAGCCGCGCCTGCGCCTGAAGGACGTCGGTGCGCGTCGCGTCGCCGATTGCGAAGCGTTTCTGGGTTTCCGTCTGGCGCAGGGTCAGGACGTCCTGATTATGAAGATAGAGCGCGACCGTGGCCTGGTCGCGCAATACGTCGAGATAGGTTCTGCCCACATCGAACAGCAATTTCTGCTCGGCCGCCTTGAGCAGCGCGCGCGACGCGTCGATTTGCTTCTCAGCGGAATCGACCGCGCTGTCGGTGCGGAAACCGCGGAAGATCGGCTGTACGATTTCGAGTCCCATGGCTTTGGGCGTATGCCCGCCATGCGGGGACAGCAGCGCATTGTCGGGCGTATAGGTATAAAGCTTGCCGATCGAGGTGATGCCGCGGACGCGCGGGCGCCAGTTGCTTTCGGCCTGCGAGGCCTGTTCGTCGGTGGCGCGAAGCTGGGCGCGCTGTGCCGCGAGGCCGGGATTGGTCTGATAGGCGCTGACCATTGCCTGTGTGAGCGTTTCAGCATGGGCAGGAGCAGCAAGGAGGAATGCGGAAGCGGCGGCGGTGAGGAGAAGTGTTTTTTTCGTTGTTCTTTTCATGGGTGTTACTCCTGAATAGCGTCGGCATCCCTGAACACGACGTAAATCGCGGGAATGACGAGGACGGTCAAAAGCGTCGAAGATGCGAGGCCGAACAGAAGCGAGATCGCCAGCCCCTGAAAAATCGGGTCGGACAGGATCGTCGCCGCGCCGATCATCGCGGCAAGCGCAGTCAGCAGGATCGGGCGGAAACGCACGGCCCCTGCGGTCAGCAGGATTTCGCGCAAAGTCTGGCCCTTGCCGCCACCGTGACGAATGAAGTCAACCAGCAAAATCGAATTACGCACGATGATACCCGCCAGCGCAATGAAGCCGATCATCGAGGTCGCCGTGAAAGGCGCGCCGAACAACAGATGCCCGAAAATGATGCCGATCAGCGTAAGCGGCACAGGCGTCAGGATCACGAGCGGTAGTTTGAAGCTTTTGAACTGCGCGACGACCAGCACATAGATGCCGAGCAAGGCGACGGCGAAGGCCGCGCCCATGTCGCGGAAGGTGACATAGGTGACTTCCCACTCCCCGTCCCAAAGCAGGGTCGGATGCGACTGATCCCTGGGCTGGCCGTGGAATTCGACGGTGGGTTTGGGCAATTTGCCCCAGTCGTGCCGGTCGATCAGTTTGTCCACATCGAGCATGCCGTAAATCGGCGCTTCGTACTCTCCGGCCAGATCGGCCGTGACCATATCGGCATAGGACCCGTCGCGGCGGAAGATGACGGGCGAGCCTTGTTCTTGTTTCACGTTCACGAGCTGGCCCAGCTCGACCACTTTGCGGCTGCCGGGAATGGCGTTGGCGGGCACGGGCGTCGAGGCCAGTTGCCGCGACCAGGACAATTCCGATTTCGGCAGGCGCATGACGATCTTGATCGGGTCGCGATCCGTGCCGCGATGCGAATAGCCTATCGGCACGCCGCCGAACAGCGCGTTGATCGTGTTGTAGACATCGCTCTGCTCCACCCCGAAATATTCGAGCTGATCCTGATCGAGCGACAGGCGCAGACGAGGCCGCGGATGGCCGTAGGAATCGTCGATGTCGACGATATAGGGCACTTTGTGGAACAGTTTTTTGACTTCCTGAGCCACGGCGCGGCGCGTTTTCTGGTCGGGGCCGTAGATTTCCGCGAGCAGCGTGGACAAGACCGGCGGGCCCGGCGGAACTTCGACCACCTTGGTCACGCTGCCTGTGGGCAGAGACAGGGCTTTGAGCTTGGTGCGGATCGCGAGCGCAATTTCATGGCTGGTGCGGTCGCGGTCGGATTTGTCGGCAAGGTTGACCTGCAATTCGCCGAGCTCGGGCGAGCCGCGCAAATAGTAATGCCGCACAAGGCCGTTGAAATTGAACGGCGCCGCCGTTCCGGCATAGGCCTGCATGGTTTTGACTTCGGGCACGGTTTCGACGATGCGCGCGGCGGAAAACAGCGCGCGCCCGGTATCTTCGAGGCTTGCGCCCGCGGGCAGATCGACAAGCACGTCGAGTTCGGATTTATTGTCGAAGGGCAGAAGTTTGACCGTCACGCTGCGCGTGGCAAACAGGCCGCAGGACAGAACCGTCGCGACCGCGACGATAATCAGGAAACGCTTGGCATTGCGGCGCGACCGCACGACGGGTTCGGCAAAACGGCGATAGAGCTTGCCCAGCCTGTCGTCGCTTTCATGTCCCTCATGCCCTGCATTGCGTTTCGACAGTTTCAGCAAAAGCCACGGCGCGATGGTCATCGCCACGAAGAAGGAAAACAGCATCGCCGACGACGCGTTGGCCGGGATCGGCGCCATATAGGGGCCCATCATGCCCGACACGAACATCATCGGCAAAAGCGCGGCGATGACGGTCAGGGTCGCGACGATGGTCGGATTGCCGACTTCGCTGACCGCCTCTATCGCTGCAGTTTTGCGGTCGCGTCCGTCCTTCATGCCCCAATGGCGCGCGATATTTTCGATTACCACGATGGCGTCGTCGACCAGAATGCCTATCGAAAAGATCAGCGCGAACAGGCTGACGCGGTTGATCGTATAACCCATCAGATGCGCGGCGAACAAGGTCAGCAAAATCGTGGTCGGGATCACGACCGCCGTAACCATCGCTTCGCGCTTGCCGATGGCGAAGCCGATCAGAAGGACGATGGAAATCGTCGCGAGGCCGAGATGGAACAGAAGCTCGTTCGCCTTGTCGTTTGCGGTCTTGCCGTAATCGCGCGTCACGTCCACGCGGATGTCGGAGGGGATAATCTTGCCCTTGCCTTCGATAAGTTTGAGCCTTTGCAAAAGATCTTGCGCGACCACGACTGCGTTCGAGCCTGCGCGCTTGGCAAAGGCAATGCTGACGGCGGGAACGGTCTGCCACGCCTCGCTCTTGCCTTTGCCCTTGCCGCCCGGCACGATGTTCCAGACATGATGTTCGGCCGGGCTGGGGCCGATGATGATTTTGGCCACGTCGCGGACATAGACCGGGCGCCCGTCGCGTGTCGTGACGAGCAGAAGCCCGATATCGGGAATGCCGGACAATGTCTGCCCCGCTGCGACCTGCAGCATCTTGCCGCCGCCGCGCACATAACCCGCGAGGAAAGAGCGGTTCGCGCCTTCGAGCTTGGCGGCAAGCTGTTCGAGCGTGACGCCGTAGAGATTGAGCTTTTCGGGGTCGGGTTCGACGCTGATTTCTTCCGGCGTGCCGCCGGAAATATAGGTCAGGCCGACATTGTCGGCCTTGTCGAGGCTCGACTGCACCTTGCGCGCGAGTTCGTACAAATTCTGGTCGTTCCATCTGCCCGCAACATCCGCTTTCGGCGACAACGTCAGGACGACGGTCGCGACGTCGTTGATGCCGCGCTTGATGATGAACGGCGGCGGGATGCCGAGCGGCAAGCGGTTATAATTGGCGCGCAGCTTTGCCTGCACGCGCAAGATGGCCGTATCCTCGTTGGTACCGGTCAGAAAGCGCGCGGTAACGAGAACGCGGTCGTCCTGCGTGCTGCTATAGACATGCTCGACGCCGTTGATGCCTTTGACGATTTGCTCCAAAGGCTTGGTTATCAGCTGCACGGCATCGGGCGCCTTGAGCCCGTTGGCGGAGACGATGATGTCGACCATCGGCACGCTGATCTGCGGCTCTTCCTCGCGCGGAATGACGGCCAAAGCGATCATGCCGAAAATCAGCGCCGCCAGCAGAAACAACGGCGTCAAAGGCGACGAAATCGTCGCGCGCGTCAGATTGCCGGACAGGCCGAGTTTCATTGCGGCACCAGGACATCGCCGGGCCTGAGCCCGGACAGGATTTCAAGCCCGTCAGGCATGTCGGCGCTCGGCGCGGCGCGGCCGCGCTGCACCGGAATTTCCGCCGATGTGCCGTCGGAAAGCTTGAGGCGCGCATAATCAATGCCATCGCGCGTTTGGATGTAAGAAGATGGCACGATGATCGCCTGCCGCGTGCCTGCCGGGATCCAGACGCGGACACGCTCGCCGACGAAATAATCGCCAAGCCCTTTGACTGCGGCATCGGCTTGAACGCGCCCGTTTTCTACTTTGGGATAGACAAGCTCGATCTTGCCATATTCGTCGCCGGGAGAGGATGCGCCGAGCTCGCTGCCGTCGACGCGCACGACATCGCCGGATTTGAGCGTTTCGGCATGGCGTTCCGGTACGCTGAGGCGCAAAATGTAATTCTGTTCGGCCAAAGTCGCGACCGTATCGCCGGGCATGACGACGGTTCCTGCCGTGACCGGCACGGTCAGGACACGGCCCGAAGTCGGCGCCAGAACCTGGCCTTCACTTTGCTGCTGCTGTGTGACCGATTGCTGCGCCGTCAGCGACTTATAGGTGTTGAGCGCGACGTCATAGGCCGCGCGCAGCTGATCGAGGCGTGCCTTGGTTGCAAAACCTTCCTTGATCAACTGCTCGCCGCGCTGCAAGTCGCGGCGCGCCTTTTCGACTTCGGCCTGCGCGCCTTGTACCTGCGCGCCCTGCGCCTTGATTTGCAGGCCGAGCTTGCGGTCGCCGACAACGGCAATGACGTCGCCTTTTTCGACATGGTCGCCCTGCCTGACCTTGAGCGCCGCGATGGTGCCGCCGATGCGCACCCGCGCGGGCACGACATTCGCGCTTTCGACCGTCGCGAAAACGGCTTTTTCGTCAGTCACGGTTTTTTCCCGAACCGTGAATGCCGCGGCGTCGGCAAAGGCCGGGGCCGAGACGAATATCAGCAAGCCGGCAAGCAGGATCGGTTTACGCATGGTTCCTCTCCTCAATCAGGGCTTGGTCGTCGGCAGCCCCGCATTCTTCCACGCTTTGATGCCGCCTTCCATATGCGCCGTGGCGCCTTTGCCTTCGCCGAGGCAACAGGCCAAGGCCTTGGCCGAACGCACGCCGCCCGCGCAATGAAGGACGATTTCCTTGTCGCCGGCAGGCGGAAGTTTTGCCGGATCGAAAGTCGAAAGCGGGCATAGAACCGCGCCTTCGATGCATTCGCAGGCATGTTCGTCGGGTTCGCGCACATCGACAAGGACGATGACGTCTTGCTTCAGCAGATCGCGAACCTGCTGCGCCGTATAGGTTTTAAGTGCAGTCATGTTTTTCTCCTTTTCTTGGGTTTCGGCGGGCCTTCGGGCGCGCAAAGCGGCCGGTCGGCGCAATAAAGACGATAAAGCGTTTCGAGAATGGCGTGGGCTTCGGGGCTTTTGATCGAATACCACATAGTCTGTCCGTCGCGGCGCGCTTCGACCAGCCCCATTTTCCGCATCAGCGACAGATTCTGTGAGGCGGTGGAATCGCGAATGCCCGTGAATTCAGCCAGTTGGCCGACCGATTTTTCGCCTTCGACCATTTGGCATAGCATGACAAGGCGATGTGGATTGGCGATGGCCTTGAGGAGCTCCCCCACTTCGTGGGCGGTTTCGCTCATATGTTCGGGCGTTATCTTCATACTTGCGAATATATGAAATATGGCATATAATGTCAAAGAAAAAATCGGGCCGCACGGAAAGACGCGCCCCCGCAACCTCGGCAAGGGAGGCATACATGTCGGAAGTCGTCGTTTTAGGCGCTGGGTTGGGCGGAACATTGATGGCGTACGAGTTGCGCGCGCAGCTTCGCCCCGAAGACAGGCTGACCGTGATCGGGCAAGGGCATGTCTATCATTTCGTGCCATCGAACCCGTGGGTTGCCGTCGGCTGGCGCGAACGCAAGGATGTCGATGTCGATCTGGCCGATGTCATGAAGCGCAAGAATATCCGCTATCTGCCGCAGGGCGCGAAGCGCGTGAACCCGAAGGAAAACACGATCACGCTCGAAGACGGCGAGACCGTTCCTTACGACTATCTCGTCATCGCGACCGGGCCCGATCTTGCCTTCGACGAGATCGAAGGTTTCGGCCCCAATGCCCATA
Organism: Alphaproteobacteria bacterium; assembly: GCA_028865155.1. Classification (GTDB taxonomy): domain Bacteria; phylum Pseudomonadota; class Alphaproteobacteria; order UBA9219; family UBA9219; genus CAIXLI01. Next base: position 4,671 of record JAGWKW010000010.1, on the reverse strand, counting down.
CCCATTCGATCTGCCATATCGACGATGCCGAAAAATCCTTCGCCGCGTTCAAGCGTTTCGTCGAAAAGCCGGGGCCCATCGTCATCGGCGCGGTTCAGGGCGCGTCGTGCTTCGGCCCGGCTTATGAATTCGCCTTTATCCTCGACACCGAATTGCGCCGCCACAAAATCCGCGACCGGGTGCCGATGACTTTCGTCACCTCCGAACCCTATATCGGCCATTTGGGGCTGGACGGCGTCGGCGACACCAAGGGCCTGCTCGAAAGCGAGCTTCGCAGCCGCCATATCAAATGGGTCACGAACGCGAAGGTCAAAAAGTTCGAAGAAGGCAAGCTGACCGTTGACGAGATCGGCGACGGCGGCGCGGTTTTGAAAACGCACGAGATCGCGTCGGCCTATACGATGATGCTGCCGCCGTTCCGCGGCGTTCCGGCGCTGATGGGCCTTGAAGGGCTCGTCAATCCGCGCGGGTTCGTGCTGATCGACAAATATCAGCGCAACCCGACTTTCCAGAATGCGTTCGGCATCGGCGTCTGCGTCGCCATTCCGCCCGTCGGCCCCAGCCCGGTTCCGGTCGGCGTGCCGAAAACGGGCTTCATGATCGAGTCGATGGTCACGGCCACGGCGCGCAATATCGGCGAGCTTTTGCGCGGCAGGCCGGTCCATACCGTCGCGACGTGGAACGCGATCTGCCTGGCCGATTTCGGCGACAAGGGCGTGGCCTTCGTCGCGCAGCCGCAAATTCCGCCGCGCAACGTCAACTGGGCGTCGGAAGGACGCTGGGTGCACTGGGCCAAGCTTCTGTTCGAGAAATTCTTCATCCACAAAATCCGCCGCGGCGCTTGCGAGCCCTTCTATGAAAGATGGGTGTTGCAGTTGCTCGGCATCCGCAAACTCAAAACCGTGAAAGGAGACACGCCATGACCGTCGATAAGGCTTTGTTCCGCTTTGCCGGGATCATGATTCTGCTCAGCCTCGCGCTGGCGGAGATTTTCAGCCCGTGGTGGCTGCTGCTGACGGCTTTCGTCGGGTTGAACTTGCTGCAGGCAAGCTTCACCGGCATCTGCCCCGCCGCGTTCGTTCTTAAAAAGCTTGGCGTCAGGCCCGGCACGGCTTTCGAATAAGGAGGCGTTATGAGCAAGGACTATCAGGCCATCACCAAGGATATCGGCGCCTATACGGCCGAATTGCGGAAATTGATCCCCGGCGCCATGCAGGGGTTCGGCGGCATGGCCAAGGGCGCGATGGAAACCGGCGTTCTGGACGAAAAAACCAAGGAGCTGATCGCGCTGGCTATCGGCGTCGCGGCGCATTGCGACGGGTGTCTTGGCTTCCACTCCAAATCGCTGGCCCGGCTCGGCGCGACGCGCGAGGAAGTGGCCGAGGCGATGGGCGTCGCGATCTATATGGGCGGCGGGCCTTCGCTGATGTATGCGGCGGATGCGCTGCGCGCGTTCGATCAGTTTACGAGTGCGGCGGCGTAATTTTTTGGCTTAGGCCTTCCAGAATATCCCGGAGGATGCGGAAGCCGTTCGTCGTCAGGATGGATTCGGGGTGGAACTGCACGCCCGCGAAATGCCGCCCGCGCAGCGCGTGGATTTCGCCCGTCGGTTCGTCATAGCTGATGTCGAGGCCGTGATCGTCGCCGTCGAATTTGCCCGCAAATGTGTTGTAGAAGCCGACATATTCGCGCGCGCCCCATAGCGGGATCAATTGCTGTACGCCCTGAAACGGCGATTGTTTCCTGACCAGTTCGATGCCGAGTTCGCGGCATAAAATCTGGTGACCGAGGCAGACGGATAGGAAAGGCTTCGCGCCTTCCAGAAGGCCGCGGCAGATGGCGGCGATTTTCTGCATTTTCGCGTCGCTTTCGTCGCGCGGGTCGCCCGGCCCGGGGCCGAGAATGACAATGTCGGCATCGTCCGCCGATGCATCGTAACGGTCGTAGCGGATGATCTTCACGCTTGCGCCGAGCGCGCCGATGATGTGTTTCATCATCCGCGTGAAATTGTCTTCGTTGTCGATGATCGTCACGCGCTTGCCGCGCAGGACTTTGTCGGACGGGTCGGCGGCTGCGCTTTGCTCCTCTATCCAAAAGCGCGAAAGCCGCGTGTTGCGCGAGGACAGCGCCAGCATCACGTCTTCGCTGTAGAGATTTTCGCCCAGACGTCCGGTTACGACTTCTTCGCTACGGCGCAGGCCGAGCGCGGCCATCACGCCTGCGGCCTTGGCATAGGTTTCGGCGACTTCGTCGCGCGGCACCGAATTGCGCACCAAAGTCGCGCCGACGCCGATTTCGATAGCGCCGTCGGGCGCGATTTCGGCCATGCGGATTGTGATCGGCGAGTCGAGCGTGTCGCCACCGTCTTCATCCCGGCCGATCAGGGCAAGCGCGCTGCCGTAATAGCGGCGGCTTTCGGGGTCGTGGCGCGCGATGACGCGGCAGGCATTTTCGATCGGCCCGCCGGTGACCGTGGCCGCGAACATGCTTTCGCGCAGCATGGCGATGATGTCCCGATCGCTGCGCCCCGCAAGGACATATTCGGTGTGGATCAGCTTGGACATTTCCTTGAGCATCGGGCCGACGACCTGCCCGCCGGAGGAGCAGATTTCGGCCATCATTTTCAGTTCTTCATCCGTGACCATCAGGAGTTCGAACATTTCCTTGGGGTCGCGCAGGAATTTCTGCAACGCCGGAACCAACGCGGCGGGCGCATGTTCGGTCTTGCGGAACGTGCCGCTGATCGGGTTCATCTTCACGGTGCCTTTGTGGCAGCTTAGATGCCGTTCGGGCGTCGCGCCGATGAAGTATTGCGCGCCGGTGTAGTATAAAAAGCTCCAATACACACCGTATTCGTTTTCCAGAATGCGGCGGAAGCTGGACAGCGCGTGGGCCATGCCGAAGTCGCGGATGCGCGCGCGGAAACGGCGCGGGATGACGAAGTTGCAGCCTTCGCCGTTGCCGATTTCGGTTTCGATGACGCGCGCGACGCTGGCGGCATAATCGTCGTCATTGGGCGCGAATGCGCCTTCGTCGGACAGGTCGACGGGCGTGGTTGGCAAGGCGGCGATGAGGGCGAACGGGTCGAACCAGTGCTGGGTTTCGACCTGCATGGAAATGATTTTTTCGCTCTGGTGGCGCGCGGTGAAGCCGAGTTCTTCGACCTGACGGAAGGGCAGGATGCTCAGGCTGTCGAATGTTTCGGCGCCGGAGGCGGGCTTGCCCTTCTTGCGCGGAATTTGCGCGAGCCGGTCGAGATGCGCGATTTTGCCGGACAGGTAGAGGATTTGCGCGTCGTCGCGCCGTTTGATGAGGGCGAAAGGACGGGCGGGGTCGAAAAGACGGTTGAGATTTTCAGGTTCGGGCATCGGCCATAGATAGCGTGTCCGTCAGGGCCGTTCAATGCGGGATTTTGAAGGCTTTTAGGGGCGAGGCGCGGTTATACGCCTTAAGCTTCGCAAGGCCGCGCAGGGCCGTGCGCGCGGAGTCGCAGATTTTTTCCGCGATGTCGGGCGAGCGTTCGTACAATTCAAGCAGGTCGGTGAACCCGGCTTCGAACGCGAATTCGCAGGCGATGGCCAGAATTTGCAGGTCGCCGTGGCAGGCGCGGGCGAAAAACAGGCTGCCGACAAGGTCGGGATTGTCGAGGGAGACGGTATAGCGGCGGCTGCGGCGTTTGCGGGGCATGGGGAACCTTTCCAGTTTTATTTGTTCAGTATATCGAAATTTTAGTTTTTGTTCAATATATCGAGGTGTATATTTCAAACAAATGATGTGTGCTTCCCGTATGGACTTACGGGAAACATTCGCGACCAATTTAAGGCGCCTTCGCAACGAGCGGGGTCTGTCGCAGGACGACCTTGCCTATGAGGCAGGCGTAAGCCGGAGTTATTTAAGCCAGTTGGAAAAGGGCGTGTTCTACGCCAGCCTGAAAATCATTGGGAAGCTGGCGGAAAGTTTGGGCGCGGAACCTGCGGAGTTTTTGAAGTTGCACAAACATAAAAACAGGCGCGGCTAACCATGTCCACGGAAAACAATAACGAAAACCGTGAGGCTTTACGCATTTTTCTTGAACAATGGGAAACTGATACCCGCCCTGTCCATGAGATGCTTTTAAAATCATGGGATAATGGACACGCGTTTGCAAAGCTTACGATTCAAACAATGTTTTTTCTTAACGGAGGTGCGCTTATAGCATTCCCGACCTTTGCAAAACTAGCCAATGTAGTTTTTGCTGAACACTTGCATTTATCCCTCGCAAGCATTTTCTCTTTTATCATTGGACTTATCTGTATTGCAGTTACCAGCCTGTTGGCTTACTTCACCTGTGCAAATCAAAGCAATATGCTTGTATGGATTCAAGAAGTGAGAAAATTGGATTTGCATTGCGCACGCGACCCACAAGAAAAAACGGGGCAGTGGAAAACAAAAAAAGACGAAGCAATGGAAAATGTCAAAAAAGAAGAAAAAAAGCTTAAAAGAATCCTATGGATAACAATCATCATTGGTCTTTTTTCGTTATTCGCTTTCATTACAGGTTCGTGTCTTGCAGCTTATATTTTGGCAACGGCTGGCCACGCACCAATCACGAGCGCGATTTAAAACTATCAATAGTTTGAGAATTGAATTGAACCGCCGACACGGGGATTTTCAGTCCCCTGCTCTGCCGAC
>JAGWKW010000200.1 GCA_028865155.1 Alphaproteobacteria bacterium | reverse complement strand
AAAAGGTCGAGCTTGCGCCGCGCGAGGTCGAAATTTACGAATTCGAGCTGATCGGGATGCCCGACCCCGACCATGGCGTTTTCCGCGTTTCGTGCGGCAAAGGCATGTATGTGCGGTCGCTGGCGCGGGATTTGGCGGTTGTTTTGGGCACTTGCGGCTATGTTTCTGCCCTTCGGAGGATTTCTTCCGGGGCTTTCGGCATCGAAAATGCCGTTTCGCTGGCGGATTTGGAAGGTTCGGCGGCGAAAAATGAGGCAAAAACGACCCTTTTGCCGATAAAATCGGCTTTGGAGCCTGTTTGCACGCTGAATTTGATGGCTTCTGAGGCTCAAACTCTGCGATCCGGCCAATCTTTGCTCATAAAGCCCCATTTTGGAGATATTTTCGATGAAGATGTTATTTTCACCGAACACAATGGTGTGCCGGTGGCGATGGTCGAGCCTGTGGCAGGCGAATTGCGGGTTTTGCGCGGATTTCATTTTTGAAATAGTCGGAAAAGTAAACTTTCAATCTGGATCCCGGCTTGCGCCGGGATGACGCTCCTCTTTTTGCATTTTTTGACTCGCATTTGGCGGGGTTTTTCTGCATAAAGCGGCCTTCGCGCATGACTGGACGACATCCTGGCATTGCGCTTCACACTAAAAACAGGAGTATCCGATGTCGATTACCGCCGCTCGCAAACAAGAGCTGATCAAGAAGCACGCGCGCACCAAGGGCGACACGGGTTCGCCCGAGGTTCAGATCGCCGTTCTGACCGACCGCATCAACACGCTGACCGCGCATTTCGACAAGCACAAGAAAGACCATCATTCGCGCCGCGGCTTGTTGCTGATGGTCAGCAATCGGCGCAGTTTGCTGGACTATCTCAAGAAGAAGTCGCCTGCGTCTTATGAGAAGCTGATCGCCGAACTGGGCATTCGCAAGTAAGACCTTGCCGGGCTTTACCGTCTTAGACACGATTGACGAGGGCGACCTCGCTATCCTTGAGAAAGGATTGCGGGACAATGCCGTTGCGCATGACGCACGGCCTTATACGGAACGCCTGCTGTCCATCACGCACCGCGACGAAAATGGAAAGCTTCTTGCGGGTTTGACCGGAAAGACTTTCTGGAACTGGCTTTACATCGACGTTCTTTGGGTCGCATCCGAATTGCGCGGACAAGGCGTCGGCTCCGCGCTGGTCGAAGCCGCCGAGGCCGAAGCCCGCAGGCGCGGCTGTCATGCGGCCTATTTATGGACGGAAAGTTTCGAAGACGCGGACTTTTATCCCCGGCTTGGCTATAAGCCTTTCGTCGTAAAGGAAGATTTTCCGACCGGGCATAAACGCATCGGGCTGATGAAGAAGCTTTAACGCTTCCCATTTCCTTAAATACGCGCTAAGAACCTGCCCATATTCATGAAGCGAGAAGCAGCATGAAGGCCGCAGACCATAGGGGTTTGCGGGACTTAACCGGGGGCAACCGGTTGCGCGCCGCCTGCGATGACGCAAGGCTGGCCCCGCACGATGGATTGCTCCCTGAATGAAGGAAGCAGATCTATGTTTCAAGTTTACCGTAAAGAAATGGATTGGGGCGGCAAGAAGCTGACCCTCGAAACCGGCCGCATCGCGCGCCAGGCCGATGGCGCCGTTTTGGCAACCATGGGCGGCACCACCGTTTTGTGTACCGTCGTCGGCGCGAAGGCGCCCAAGGAAGGGCAGGATTTCTTCCCCCTGACCGTTAATTATCAGGAAAAGACTTATGCGGCCGGCAAGATTCCCGGCGGATTTTTCAAGCGCGAAGGCAGGCCTTCCGAAAAGGAAACGCTGACCAGCCGTTTGATCGACCGTCCGATCCGCCCGTTATTCCCCGAAGATTATCTGTGCGACACGCAGGTGGTCGCGACCGTCCTTAGCCACGATCTGGAAAACGATTCCGACATCGTCGCGATGATCGGCTGTTCGGCTGCGCTGACGATTTCGGGCATTCCGTTCCTGGGCCCCATCGCCGCCGCGCGCATCGGTTACAAGGACGGGCAGTTTTTGCTGAACCCGACCTTGCCGGAACAGGAAGGCTCGCAGCTCGAACTCGTCGTCGCCGGAACCAAGGAAGGCGTGCTGATGGTCGAGTCCGAGGCGCGCGAATTGCCTGAAAACATCATGCTCGACGCCGTGACCTTCGGCCACAAGAACTTCCAGCCGGTGATCGATTTGATCATCTCGCTGGCCGAGATGGCCGCGAAAGAGCCGCGCGACCTGCCTGCACCCGCCTATGACAAGAAGGCGTTGCAGGACAGGCTGAAGAGCTTGATCGGCGCGGATGTTGCCGCCGCCTATAACGACACGATCAAGCAGTCGCGTTATGCCAAGCTGGATGCCGCCAAGGAAAAGGCCAAGGCCGGGATTTCCGAAGAAGAGTTTTCGGCCGATCAGGTCGCGGACGGCATCGAGCTTTTGAAATACGACCATGTCCGCAGCATGGTTCTGGACAGCGGCAAGCGTATCGACGGGCGCGATACGAAAACAGTTCGCCCCATCGTGTGCGAAGTCGGCGTGTTGCCCCGCGCGCACGGGTCGGCTTTGTTCACCCGCGGCGAAACGCAGGCGCTGGTCGTCACCACGCTCGGCACCGGGCAGGATGAGCAGATCATCGACGCGCTGGTCGGCGAATACCGCGAAAGCTTCATGCTGCATTACAATTTCCCGCCCTATTCGGTCGGCGAAACGGGCCGCATGGGCTCGCCGGGCCGCCGCGAAATCGGCCATGGCAAGCTGGCATGGCGCGCGGTTCATCCGCTTCTGCCCGCCAAGGACAAGTTCCCCTATACCATTCGCGTGGTGTCGGAAATCACCGAGTCCAACGGCTCAAGTTCGATGGCGACCGTGTGCGGGTCTTCGCTGTCGTTGATGGATGCGGGCGTTCCGATGCCAAGCCCTGTCGCCGGTATCGCGATGGGTTTGATCAAGGAACAGCGCGGCTTTGCCGTATTGACCGACATTCTGGGCGACGAGGATCACCTCGGCGACATGGATTTCAAGGTCGCGGGCACGGAAAAGGGCGTCACTTCGTTGCAGATGGATATCAAGATCACCTCCATCA
>JAGWKW010000199.1 GCA_028865155.1 Alphaproteobacteria bacterium | reverse complement strand
AGGCGATCAGCACCATGCCCATCGGCGCGCGGATCGAGCCGATGCTCGGCGGATGGTCGAGCGTCGGCGTGAACGGGTTGTTGGTGCGGATGCGCACATTGCCGGGGTTGATCTGCGCCTCTTCCATCGTCAATGGCTTCGCCATTTCGATCTTTTCTACGCGCAACGGATGCAGGTAGGCGTTAAGCCGCGTGTAAAGGCCGAGGCCGCGGATATGGGGATGCAAAGCCTTGGGCGCGTTGGGATGCGGCTTGTCGGCAGGCGCGACGTTGAAGACTTCCCACAGCGCGAGCAGAAGCTCGAATTTTTCCGCGCCGCTTAAAACCTTGGCGACGGCGACCAGGCGGTTGACCCATTCGACCGAGGTCGAAACTTTCCTGTCCTTCAATTCTTCTTTGGTCTTGCCGAGCGTCTTGCCGACCTTGTCCGCCATATGCAGCATGTGAATCTTGGTGCGCAGCGCCAGGCGGTTGCGCGCCGTCAGGGGCGCATTTTCAAGCTGGATGCCTTCCTTGCCTTGCATCAGCAAAGTCAGCATGGCGGTGAAATTTTCAAGGATATGGGCGACGGCATCGCGGATATGAACCGGCTTGCCGCTGGTCAGGCACAGGCGCGGATAGCGCACGGTGGCGTAGAGGCTGGCGTCGGCCAGGTCGATGCGCGCCAGTTCCTTGTTGTGCAGCGCGTCGATGGTGGAAAACAGATGGACGTCGTTCGGCTCCTCGGTTTCCGGCGCGTCGGCGGTCGCGTAGCTGACGCTGTAGGACTGATAAAGATGCTCGTCGGTGCGCACCAGCGTGTATTCCTCCAGCATCACATGCTGCAGCCCGATCTGATGATCGACCAGGCTTTGATAAATCTTGGCGGGCGAGGCACTGTCGTCGAAGGCATTGACGCCGTAAAGCCGCTCCGGATGCGCGAAAACGGCGCCGCATCCGGCATATTCCTTCAGTTGCAAATCTTCGAGGTTAAGCGCGAAGACAAGAAGCCGCGTGCCGTCCGGCAGCCGCGCCAGCTGGTAATAACCGATATCCGCATTGATGATGCCGCAGGTGTGGAAAGACGGCACGACCGCGCGTTCCATCCAGCCAAGCCGTTTAAGCGCATCGTGATGGCGAAGCGCGGTATCGGAACCCGCATGCGGCGTGTACAGCATGTTCATGCCGCGATTATACCGCGCGCGATACGGCGCCCCTAATGGTTTCGGATGATTTTAACCTTAAAGCGCGACGATTTTTCCCGGAAACCAGGTGCGGCCCTGCTTGTCTTCAATCTCGATCAGCCACGCGTCGGGGTCGATGTCCGCCTGTTGCGACAGATAAGCGTCGGCGTCTTTGTCCGGCATCGGGTCGGCGGGCAGGGCAGGCGTCCAGACGCGCTCTTCGTGAAACCGCGCCTCGATCAGCACGCGCGCGGTTCCGTTCAGCAGATTGATTTTGAGGATCAGCGAGCCGCTCGACGGGTCGCCGCGCCGGATCACCGTCATCGGCACGCCTTCGCGCATGGCCTGCCGCACATAGGCGCCGACATATAAATCGGTGGACAGGCGCGCTTCAGCCATTGCTTTTTATACCCTGCGCCGCGCGGTCGAGCGCGAACGCCGTCACCGAAACATGGCCCGCATCGAGCGCGGAAACATCGTCGCCGGGGGCTTTGTGAATTTCGTTCGATTCCGGCGCGATCCAGAAATAATCCTTCTCGCGCAAATCCTCGCGCTTCTCGACGCGGAAAGACGTGACCGTGCGCCGGGCAGGGCGCACCCATTGCATCGGCTTGACGTCGGCGGCTGCGCGGTCGGGGATGTTGACCGACAGGCAATGTTCCGCGCTCCATCCGTTTTGCAAAAGCCGCTTCAGAATATCCGGCAAAACCATCCGCGCGGTATCCCAGCGCAGATTTTTCCGCGTCGCGCAACCGAGGCTGATCCCGATGGCGGGCGCACCGAGCATCAGCGCGGTAAACGCCGCGCCAATCGTGCCGGACAGGTTCGCATCGTCGCCGGTATTTTCGCCCGCATTGACGCCGGACAGAACGAGCGCAGGCGGCGTGTCGCGCATCAGATGCTGCAGGCCGAGAATGACGCAATCCGCTGGCGTGCCCGCGACGGCCCATTGTTTTCCGGCATGTTGTTTTTCGCCGCGCGCGACGGTGCGCAGCGGCCCGTTCATCGTGATGCTTTGCCCCATGCCGCTTTGATCCTGATGCGGCGCCACGATCCACACTTCTTCGGCGATTTGTCGCGCGACCTCGGCCAGAACGGCGAGGCCCGGCGCATCGAACCCGTCATCGTTGGTCAGCAGCACGCGCGGCAGAAGGGGCGAGGCGGTCATGTAGTTCCTGATGCAGAAAAAGAAAAAGGGGAAACCTGCGTTCCCCCTTTTGTATCCTATCCGGGTTCTTCTTAAAACCCTTCGCGCTCTTTGCGCTTGCGTTCGACCTTGCGCTGGCGGCGGACGGACTCGGCCTTTTCGCGCGCCTTGCGTTCGCTGGGCTTCTCATAGCTCTTGCGCAGCTTCATTTCGCGGAACACGCCTTCGCGTTGCAGCTTTTTCTTGAGCGCGCGCAGCGCCTGATCCACATTGTTATCACGAACGAGAACTTGCACGAACGATCCCTCCTCGGGGAGCCTGGGTTGAATCAAAAAGGCGCCAATGCGCCAAAAACTGCGTGTCGATACCATAATCGTCCGGCAAGAGCAACGAATTCGCGGGTTTAGCCTACACATGGATGAAAATGCTTTATTTATCAGCTTGTTGGCATCGTTATCGCAAAAGTGAGCCGTTCTCCTCCCCTTGCGGAAAGAGGTGGGGGAGGGGTATATAAAGCCATGAACATCAAACAAAAAAAGCTTTTCGATTCTGTCCTGAATCGCACCCCGCAAGATGGCTGGACGGCGCGGGCCTTCGCGAACGGGGCCAAGGCCGCGGGCGTGGATGCCGTCGCGGCACGGCGCGCTTTTCCGCGCGGCATCGAAAGCGTCGTCGAAACTTTCAACTGTAATGTGGACGAGGCGATGCATGACGCCATCGCGCGCAACCGGAAATTCCCCGCGCTTCGCGTCCGCGACAAGGTTGCGTTCGCGCTGCGCGCGCGGCTCGAATTTCTGCATGA
>JAGWKW010000198.1 GCA_028865155.1 Alphaproteobacteria bacterium | reverse complement strand
TGGCGCTGTCGCAATTGTCGCGCGCCGTCGAAATGCGCGAGGATAAAAAACCGCAGCTCGCCGATCTGCGCGAATCCGGCTCGATCGAACAGGACGCCGATGTCGTCATGTTCGTCTACCGCGAGGAATATTACCACGCGCGCGCCGAACCGACGCGCCGCCAGGACGAAGGTGAAGACAAATTCAACGACCGCCATTCGCGCTGGATGCAGCGCGGCGAGGACATCCGCAACATCGCCGAAATCGTCATCGCCAAGCAGCGCCACGGTCCCATCGGCACGGTCGAGCTTCATTTCGACGGCCAGTTCACGCGCTTCTCCGACCTCGAAAAAAGATTCAGCGACGACGGGCATTGACCCGTCGCGCCGCCGCGATTCTTCCCCAAACCATCCACAACTTTGTGACCGCGCAGGCCTAATTGTTAATAACTTTGCCTTTATGACCCCATATTTTGTGCTATATTCCGCTCGGAACACATGATCTTGTGGATAACTTTTCTTTCCGAGTGCCTAGGCATGAACAAGCAAACCAAAAAACATGCGTTTCTTCTGCCTTTTCCGCGTCTTTTCACGCGCGGCGAAACGGACGCCTATGACGCGATCCCGTTTCGCGAAGCCGAATTTTTCGGCGACGAAGCCGCGCCTGCCCTGACCGCGCCAGCTTTATGGAGCGACGAAGCCGTTTCCGTCCTTGCCGAAGCCGCGCGCACGGATGTCCCCGCCGATCTTTATGCCGTCGAGGAAAACACGGTGCCCTCCTGGTTGTGGCAACATCGCGGACGCGCGGCGCGGTGTGTAGCCGAAAGTGACACGCGGCAGATCTTCGACCGCGCTGTCGGCGGCGCAGTGGCACAGGCATGGAAGCAAGGCCTGCTCGACAGCGAAAAACACGCGCGCGCTTTTTACGACGAAGCGCGTTATGCGCTGGCCGCACGGCATATTGCGATAGAGCCGGAAATTCTGCACGGCTGGGGGTTGTCGTGGGCCTATGGCGCGGCGGAAGAACCGCAAGCCGATACGCCGACAGAAAAACCGCAGCAAAGCGAAATCGCCAACGCAGCCATCGACGCGATCATCGGCGCGAAAGACGGCAACAAGAAAGCCACATCCGGCGCGCCGTGGAAAAAGCTTTTCGCCGCGCAGGGAAAAAACGAAACGCGCGTCGATCTGCGCCTGTCCGACATCGCCGCCGACTGGCATTCGCCCGCGCCCAACCCCGCCCGCGCCGCTATCGATCTGATGGCGTTGCGCCACAATGACGGCGGCATCAATATCGACGCGCTGCGTCATACCGCGCGGCTCCTGACCATTCTGCTCGACCTCAACGATGCGCAGGGCATCACGATCACGCTTGCCAATCTCGCGCCGCTTCTGATGGCGCTGGGCCTCGCTTACGACAGCGAAGCCGGGCGCGCGCTGACAGCCTCCATTGCCGCGCTGGTCACGGCGGAATGCATGGCAGCCTCGGCAGAGATGGCAAACTTCCGTGGTGCAAGCGAAGCTTTTGCCGCGAACCGCGACGCCATCATGCGCAATCTTCGTAACCACGCCCGCGCTGCGCATGGCGACGCAGCCGATTACGAACGTCTTTCCGTCCTGCCCGCACCTTTGCCACTTAAAAACTGTCCTGATCTGGCTCTGGTGGCGGAAGCGCAAAGCCGATGGAACGACGCGCTGACGATGGCACGCACGTTTGGTTTGCGTGCGACGCAGGCAACCGACATGACGCCGTCGCCGCGCCTTGCCATGCTGATGCAGAGCGCATCGCAAGGCCTGGAGCCAATGCGCAACCTGACTGTCCTTGCTGCCGACGAAGCAGACGGCTACCGCACCGAACTGCACCCGGCCGTTATCGAAGCTTTGACGCGCCTGTCTTATCCGCGCAATGCGGCGATGGCCGTCACGCAGCATATCGCGGGCACAAAATCTCTCCGCAAAGCGCCGGCCATCAACGCCGCATCGCTGCACGCACGCGGCATCGACGCGGCGGCGTTCGCGAAAATCGAAGCCTACCTGCCCCATGTCGACACGATCCGCCTTGCCGTGACGCCGTGGATCGTCGGCATTGATTTCTGCCGCACACAGTTGAAAATCCCCGCCCGTAAACTGGAATCGCCGCGCTTCGACTTGCTCTCCCACTTTGGCTTCAGCGACGAAGACATCGCGAAGGCAAACGCCTATTGCTATGGCCACAGCACGGCGCGCAGCGCAAAAACCTTGCATCTGCGGCACCGTTCTGTTTTCGCATGCGGCAACGAGGTCGGCACCGACGCGCGGTTGCGCATGGCGGCTGCCGTGCAAAGCTTCGTTTCCGGCGACATCGGCACAGTCCTAACGTTGCCTGCCGCGCAAAGCGTCGAAAATGGGCGCGAAACTATGCTGACCGCATGGCGCAGCGGGATCAAATCTTTGACGCTTGTTTTCGACCCGGCCCTCGCGGCGCCGCGCACACCGAAACGCGCCGCCCGCCGCATCGCGGCCGCGTCGCAGCCGCATGCCAAGCCTATTGGGCCGGCGAAACGCATCGCTAAAAACGGAAAAACCGCACCCGCTACGACGGTGCGCAAGCCCAACGAAAAGCGGCTACGCAGTCATTAAGCTGCGCGGATACGCCGCAACGTTTCGTCTTTTCCCAGCAATCCGGCCACGCCGAAAATCGGCGGCGAAACGGTCGAACCAGTCAACGCCGCACGCAACGGCTGCGCCACCGCGCCCAATTTAATGCCTTTTTCTTCGGCATAGGCACGAAACAGGTTTTCGATCTCCGGCGCCGCAAACCCAGACAGGCTTTCCATCCGCCCCGCAAGATCGGACAAAAGCTGCTTCGCTTCCGGCGTCAGCAGCTTTTTCGCCTTGTCATCGAACGGCAACGGTCCTTCATGGAAATAAAACACGGCCATGTCGGCGATGTCGGCGATTGTCTGCGCGCGCGGCTTCAGATCCGGCATCGCGCGCACGAACAAATCCATTTGCGCGAGCGACAAAGGCCGCCCCAGCGCACGGGCGACAAACGGCTCGGCCAATTTCGCGAGCCGTTCATCGGCGGCTTCCTTGATATAATGCGCATTGACGTTGCCGAGCTTGGCGAAATCGAACCGCGCAGGCGATTTGCCGATGCCGCCGA
>JAGWKW010000197.1 GCA_028865155.1 Alphaproteobacteria bacterium | reverse complement strand
AGCGGCACGAATTTCGCATCGATCCAGTCGGTGATGTAAACGTCATGGTCGGGCAGCATCGCCTCGACCGTGCCGCGCAGCAGGGTCGCGTGATGGCCCGAAATCGGCGCGACGATCAGCACTTTAGGGTCGTTTGCGTCCGCGTCGCGGCGGAAATGCAGCAAATTGCAAAAAGGCCTGTTCGCGACGGTTTCCTCGGTCACCGCGACGCTCTTGCCCGCGATCCGCGTCGTGCGCAAACCGAAGCCCGGCTTGGCGAAATGGCGGGTCGTGCGCTCGAAAACTTCGGCGCTTGCCGCGACCGCCCGGCCGAAGCGCGTATGCGCCGTCGGCATGAACGGATTCTTGAACGCGATCTGCGTCGCTTCGGCGGCAAAGCGGAAAGGCGCCAGTGCGGCGCGCTGCCAATCATGGAGGTGGTAAAGCATCATGGAATTTTAAGCGGGTCTTTGTGGCGATTTCGAAGCAAAGAAGATCAGCGTATGCGGCAAGGCGTAAAGATAGGTTTAATCCATTGTAAGGCTTTGCTTCTTAAGGCTTTGATCTTTGTTGGCGAACAGCATCCACAAGACCACCCATTTCAGCAGGCCGCTCCGTTCAGGCTTTTCTTCTTCGGGCTCTGGCGCCAGATCGTTGGCGGGTTGCGGCAAAGGCGCGTCCCCGGCGCGGCGTAAAAGCTTGCGCTTGCGCATCAGGGCATGACGTTTTTCCATATCCTCGATGTCATTGAGGATGCCAAGTTCCTTGTTGCGGTCTTCAGCCACCTGCTCGAGCAAATTCAGGAATTTGCGATGCAAAGCCATATTCGCGCCCGCCCGCATGCCTATATCCTTGAGGCGCAGGAGAATTTTCTGGATATTGTTGCGTTGCACGGCCAGCGTTTCACCGAGCCAGCTCATCCGTCCACGAAGTTCGGTTGCGTTCATAAAGGCAATTATGACGCGGTAAGGTAAAAGGGGGGTTAAAAACGCCCTTTTTCCTTAAGGCATTGCGGCGACAAGCTCTTTGACCGCAGGCGAATTCGAGGCCGAAGTGCGATCGATCAGGATGCTTTTGGGCGTCGCGCCTTGCCCATAAAGCTGCTGGTTCCATGTCTGGCGCGGATGGATAACCGAACCGTCAAGCGACACGCCGACGAACAGCCCTTGCGACCGCGCAAAAGCGTACATGTCAGCTTTCGCGCCAAGGCCGGTCGCGGCGTTGACGCCTTTGCCCAACTCGCCGATCGCGAGGCCCGCATCGCCGCCCAGCGTGACCTCGCGGTTCATGATAGCGTTCAGGCCTTTTTCGGTCATGACGGTAATGACAAGCTCCGAAGATTGTATGCCGCCTTGCAGCCCCCAGCTTGCGCCGGCGAGTGTGTAGAAGGCTGGGTTGCTCCATGTGCCGTCGGCGCCGCGCACAAGCATGATGCCGTCGCCGCCCCTGCCGCCGAAGAACAGGGCCGCGCGAATCAAATCCGGCACGATGATGATGGCTTTGGCGCGGGTCGCGAGATCGACAAGGCCGGGATACTGGTTGTCCGACATCATGCTTTTGAAGGTCAGGCGCGCGCTTGCGGCAAGGTTTTCGGGCTCGGATCCGAACTCGCCTGCGCTGCGGCAGCTCGACAGCGCGAACAGCGCGGCGATGACAAGGAAGAAGCGGGTTCTGGTCTGGCGCATGGGGATAACTCCGATTGGGTAATCGAGTTAATCACGCCACGATATTATGTCAATGAAAAGACGGCGGAAGGCGTTTTCAGCCTTCCGCCGCCGCACTTGTGATTATTGGCAGAGAACGGATGTCCAAGCGCTGCATGTCGTTGTACAACTTTGGTCGCTTTGCACCCATTTACTCCCATCCCAAAAAGTGAAGGCGCCGGTGCCGCCGCCGGCGCTCCAGCTTAAGGCTTGATTGTAACCGGCCAGCTGGCAAAGATGATCGGCCGTCATTTGTAGATTGTTGGAGGTTAAACCGCCTGCTGCGCCGCAAAGCTGGCCGCCGCATGATCTGGCGCCCACTTGTATCTGAACAGGCGTGAAAAGCTTCCAGGTTGAACCATCGCAATATTCCATGACTTTCGCTGATGCAACGAAACGTTGCGCGCCTGCATTTGCCGCTATGCATGCGATGCCAGAGTCGCCCACTTGGATTTCGCCGTTGACGCTAAGGGGTGCCATTCCCGCAAGCGGCGCATTCGTCGTACCGACGCTTACCATGCCGGGGATGATAACTTCCGGCCTTGTCTCGCCCGCCTGCAACTGAATCTGCGAAAGCGCGGCGCCGGGCTTGACGATGTCGATACCCGCAACGCCGTTGAGCGCAAGCGGAAGTTCGTCCGCGCCTGTCGGCGAGGTCAGCCCTTCCGTGGTTTTTGCATGTGCGGCGATGGGCGCGGCACACAGGGCGAGCGCGGCGCAGAACAGCGCGGCGCGGAAACCGGATGAGAAGAAAGTTTGCATGGCGGTTGCTCGCATTGGTTCGTTGAAATGGACGCAAATATAAGAATCATACTTTAACAACCGAACATGAATGGTCTGTTAATCTTGGCGCCAAAGGGATGCCCAGTCGGGGTGGTGAAGTTAATCTATTGATATAACATCATATTCTTTTGCCCTACTTCTTGCCTTTGAAGATCGCTGTGTAGGGAGTGAGGGTGAGTCCCGGCGTCGGGAACGTCCATTTTTTGGCCAGAGGCGGTTCTGCAGCTTTGGTTGGAAAGCCGACGTCCTTGCCCAGTTTGCCGACGGTCGCTGAAGGAATGGCTTTTGGAAAATTCTGCGCCACCGGCTTGAGTGCCGAAGATTGTCGCAGATTTTGATAAAAGCGCGCTGGCCTGTTTTCCATGTCCTCGAAATTGCGCGGTATGAAGGGCGTCTCTCTATTTTCAAAAGAAGGCGGCCTGGCCTCGGTTCGTTCCGCCGCCTCCCGGCGTCCTTCATCTGTCCTTGGTTCGAAGCGGCGTTCTTCCGGCCGACGCGCTTCAGGCCGGTGTGGAAATTCCGGTTCGCGACGCGGCTCTTCACGGCGAGCTTCCTCCTGGCGTTCAGGCTCGCGACGCGGTTCTTCGCGGCGAGCTTCCTCGCGGCGTTCGGGCTCGCGACGCGGCTCTTCCCGGCGAGCTTCCTCGCGGCGTCCAGGCTCGCG
>JAGWKW010000196.1 GCA_028865155.1 Alphaproteobacteria bacterium | reverse complement strand
TCGCCGTCGGTCTTGAACAGGATCAAGCCCTGACGCGCGGTGCGCTTCATGTTCTGCGAACGGCGGCGCATAAAATGGCGGCGGTGCGACGCGCCGCATTTGACCTTGCCATTGCCGGTGACGCGGAAACGCTTCTTGGCCCCGCTATGGGTTTTGAGTTTGGGCATTTTCTATCCTTTTATTGGTCGTTGATGCGGCCGGGTATGTCCAAAGACCGACGGCGCGCGAGGCGGACTAAATACCGCCTGAAGCCCCTGAAAGCAAGGGCTTTTCCCTTAAATCCGCCATCCTTCATGAATAACGGCGATGCCGCCGGTCAAATCTGTCCATTTGGCGCGGCTTAACCCGGCTTTTTCCATCCGTGCAGCCAGTTCAGCCTGTTCGGGAAATTTCATAATACTTTCAGCAAGATACTTGTAGGCATTGCGGTCTTTGGCCACGAATTCGCCGAGCAGGGGCAGCACATTCATGCAGTAAGCCTCGTAAAAAGGCCGGATCGCGGGCATCACGCCGGGGCTGAATTCCATGCAGAAAAACCGCCCGCCGGGGCGCAAAACCCGCGCCGCCTCGCGCAGCGCCTTGTCGATCCGCGTGACGTTGCGCAGCCCGAATGCGATCGAATAGGTATCGACGCTGCGGTCGGGGAAGGGAAGCTCTTCGGCATTGCCCGTGACCCAGGTCAGGCCTTTCATCACGCCTTGGTCGAGTGCTTTAGCCTTGCCGCGTTCGAGCATCGCGGGGTTGATGTCGCAAACGATGATTTTCGCTTTGCCTTCTGTCTTTTTGTGACAGCGCAGCGCGATGTCGCCCGTGCCACCTGCGACGTCGAGCAAGGTCTGGCCTGCGCGCGGCCTCATGCGGCGCACAAGCGTATCCTTCCACAGCCGGTGCAGCCCGCCCGACATAAGATCGTTCATCAGGTCGTAATTGCCGGCGACCGAGGCGAAAACCTGCTCGACCAGCCCGGTTTTTTCAGACGCATCGATACGGCGATACCCGAACCATTCGGATTCGGGATTTTCTTGCGGTTTTCTTTTGAGCGCAGCCATCGGTTTAACCATGAATGAAAGAATTGCCTGTCCGCGATGATAGGCTATAGTTACCCTGGCGCAAAGAGGAGAGGCGCTTTTTAACGCTATATTTTTTCAAGCAGATTTTGGAAACGGCTATTTAACAAGGAATCATCATCGATGTTGGCGTATGCTCTCGAGTTTTATATAGGCAAAGTTCCTTTTGAAAATCTCAAAACCTACATGGCTAAAGTTGGCGCAGATACCTGCTATAATTTTCTGCTCGGTGCAGTTGAATTCGATTTGGTAATACATGGCGCCATGAAATTTGGACATAACGAATGTTGCGGTGAGGATTGCAGCCCACAGATAAGCCGGGACGATGCAGGTAACAGAACAATTTTTTATAAAGTAAATCTCGAGTTTTGCGGCGTAACGGCAGAAAATGTTGCAGATCGGTTATTGGAATATGCAAGCCCCGCCGACTATATGCATGCCTGCATTGATAATTATAAATCCTTTATCGACAGCAAGCCCAAAACAGGAGCCAGGCAAGATCGTAGCCGGGGATTCTGGTTACACTAACCCTCTTCCCATCCAATCTGCTCTGCCACAGTGATCCGCCGCCGGATAACGCGGAACGTGCTGTTTGATACCATGACTTCGGGAACCAGCGCGCGGCCGTTATAGGTTGAAGCCATCGCGGCGGCATAAGCACCGCCTTGCATTATGGCAACCAGATCGCCTTGCCCGACACCGGGCAGCAAATAAGCCTCGCCGAATAAATCCGACGTTTCGCACACCGGCCCGACGATATCGGCCGCCACCGCATCGCTCGAAGCTTCCTTGACCGGCATGATCGAATGGCGCGCTTCATACATCGCCGGGCGGATCAAATCGTTCATACCCGCATCCAGAATTAGAAACCGCTTGGCCGCACCGCGCTTGTCATAAACCACGCGCGCAATCAATGCGCCCGCGTCGCCGACTAGCCGTCGCCCCGGCTCGAAAGCCAGTTCACAACCCAGATTGCCGACGGTTCCATGCACGACGGCGGCGTAGTCCGAGAATGGCGCCTGCGTCTGCCCGTCATAAGGAATGCCGACCCCGCCGCCGAGATCGAGCCGCGTCAGGTCATAGCCGCGTTCGCGCCACGCGCGCACCATGTCGGCAAGCTTGCCATAGGCCTCGCGGAAATTGTTGTAATCGTAAAGATGGGAGCCGATATGAACCTGAAAACCTTTGAGATCGAGCGCAGGCAGACTTTTCGCCAGCCCCATCGCTTCTTCAAGCTGCGCGGCATCGATACCGAATTTGGTGCCCATTTCGCCGGTCGCGATCTTGTAATGCGTGTGTGCGGCGACGTTCGGATTGACGCGCAGGCACAAAGGCGCATGGACGCCGAGCGCGGCCGCCGCTGCGCTGATTGCGCGCATTTCGGGGATCGACTCGGCGTTGATCTGATGAATGCCGAGCTTGAGCGCGGCCGTAATTTCTTCGGGCGTCTTGCCGACGCCGGAAAAAATGATTTTCTCCGGTTTGACGCCCGCGTGGATCGCGCGCTCCAACTCGCCGCCCGACGTCACATCAGCGCCCGCGCCTTCCTCGGCCAGAACGCGCATCACGGCAGTATTGGCGCAGGCTTTGATGGCGTAGCAGATGAGCGGTTTAAGGTTCGCAAGCGGCTCGTAAAAAGCGCGGTAATTTTCGCGAAGGCGCGTTTCCGAATAAACGTAAAAAGGCGTGCCCACCTGCGCCGCAATATCGGACACAGGGACGGCGTCGGCGCACAAGGTTCCGTTGCGATAGGTAAAAGCAGTCATTTGTTTAAAGCCGGATCGGGATAAGTTTGGGGGTAGGTCGAAAGACTGCCATTGGGCGCGTCGACATGCGCGGGTTTCTTGCCGCATGCGGCAACGGACATAACGCCTAAAAGCATCATGCCCGTTAAAATAATTTTTCTAAAACGAACCGCTGGTCGATTAAGCGGCGCGGACGCTTGAGATGATGCCGCGCAACTCATCCATACCTTCGTTCATGCGGTTACTGACGGCTTCCAAGGCTTGCGAATTGCACTTGGTGCAGGTTTCGACGATGTCGCGCAAATTGGCGATGCCTTTTT
>JAGWKW010000195.1 GCA_028865155.1 Alphaproteobacteria bacterium | reverse complement strand
GCATCGGCGCGGAATGCTTGTCGCGCAGGGCAAGGTAAATCCCGGCCGCGCAGCCCGCCGCGATGATCAGGCTGCACCAGCTCGCAAGGGTCAAAAGCGTCGCCCAGTATTGCGCTTCGTTCTGCGCCTTAAGGCGTGCGGTCGCGTCGGCTGCGGTCACGCGCGCGTCGAGGATGGGCAGCGCGGCGTAAAGCGGCGCAAGATCGGCGGCGGTGAAGGCGGGAACTTCGCTGGCCGGCGCCGAAATCTTCTTGAGCGCGCCAGTGAATACCGAAACGATGGCGGCCAGGTCGCGGCGTG
Source organism: Alphaproteobacteria bacterium (assembly GCA_028865155.1). Classification (GTDB taxonomy): domain Bacteria; phylum Pseudomonadota; class Alphaproteobacteria; order UBA9219; family UBA9219; genus CAIXLI01. The sequence goes on along the minus strand of JAGWKW010000195.1, from coordinate 2,833 downwards.
TTTCGACGCTCGTGTCAGGGGGAAGGTTGGCGATGATATCGTTGGCGGACTGGATGTCTTCCTTCATGTCGGTGAAACCCGACGCATCCCCGGACAGGGCGTATTTCTGCGCCAGTCCCAAAAAACCCCCATAGCCGAGGTCGCGGCGCAAATGGTCGAACGCTTCCTGATTGCCGAGCGCGGCATCGGGTGCGGCCAGCGCGCTTTCGGCCTGATCGAGCCTGTATTTGAGATAGCCGGCCCCCCCAATCATCGTTACGCACACGAAGACGACCAGCCCCAGAATCAGGGCGGTAAAACGTCCGATTGAAGGTGCAGGGGGCGTATAGGCGGCGGTCATGGAAAGGCTGAAATCATGGATAACGGGTAATTATGGTAAACTTTTGCGAAAAAAGCAATTTGTTCAATGCGATATAGCGTATTTTTGAGGCAAAAAGTCATTCGCTCGATCCCGTGCGCGAGATTCGCAGGTCGCGATGCACCGAAATCGACAGCAAAAGCCCGCAGCCGATCAGCAAAGTCATCATCGCCGTGCCGCCGTAAGACACGAGCGGCAACGGAATTCCGACCACGGGGATCGTGCCCGTGACCATCGCCACATTGACGAAAACATAAAGGAAAAAAGTTGTGGTCAGGCCGAAGGCGGCCAGCCGCCCGAACTGGTTGCGGCAGGTCAGCGCGATCATGAAGCCGTAGGCGAGAAGCAGGAAATAAAGCGTCAGTAAAAACAACGCGCCGATCATACCGAATTCTTCGGCCAGAACGACGAAAATAAAATCTGTCTGTTTTTCGGGCAGGAAATGAAGCTGGCTTTGCGTACCATGGCCGAAGCCGCGCCCGAACAGTCCGCCGGAGCCGAGCGCGATTTTCGATTGCAGAATGTTATAGCCGCGGCCGAGTGGATCCGCGCCCGGATGAAGAAAGGTCATCAGTCGCGCTTTTTGGTAATCGTGCAGATGATGCCATGCCACGGGCAGCATCAGGGCAACCAGCGCGATGACGATCACGAATTTCCACCAGCGCACGCCTCCGGCGAAGAAGATCGCGCCGCTGGCCAGCGTCAAAAGCGTCGCCGTGCCGAGATTGGGCTGCAGCAGGACAAGACCGACGGGTGCGGCGATCATGGCGGTCGGGGCCAGCAATTTGACGGGATTGCTGACTTCTTCGGTGGACAGGCTGTGGAAATATTTGGCCAGCGCGAGAACGAGCGTGATTTTCATCAATTCCGAAGGCTGAATGACAAAAAAGCCGAGGCTGATCCAGCGCTGTGCGCCCATGCCGACATGGCCCATGACTTCCACGACGACAAGCAGAAACAGCATAATCCCGTAAAGCACATAAGCGTAATGCATCCACCAGCGTATATCGGTCAGCGCGATGGCTATCATCAGGCACAACCCCGCCGCGAAACGGATCAGCTGCGGCGCGGCCCATGGCTGCCAATGCTTGCCGCCCGCCGAGTAAAGCAGCGTGACGCCGATCAGCCCGATGGCCACGATCAGCGCGATCATGCCCCAGTTCAGAAGCCGCAGCTTTTCGGGAATTCCCAAATGGTCGGATGTAGACAGGCGGAACATGGCTTTGGCACCGGAATGGGCTTTTATTTACGGCAAAAATGCCTTAGTTTGACCCCGGTTTCCACCTCTTTCTGAAAGACGAAGATGCAGGCTGCGATTGTCGTATTTCCGGGCTCCAACCGCGAACCCGATGCCGCCCGGGCGCTCGAACGCGCGACGGGCAAAAAGCCCCATATCGTCTGGCATGCCGACAGCACATTGCCCGAAGCCGATCTGGTCGTTCTGCCGGGCGGCTTTTCCTATGGCGATTATTTGCGCACCGGCGCGATGGCTGCGCATGCGCCGATCATGCGCGAGGTCAAGGAACGCGCGGCCAAAGGCATGCGCGTCTGGGGCATCTGCAACGGTTTCCAGATTTTATGCGAAACGGGAATGCTGCCCGGCATCCTTTTGCGCAACAAGAGTCTTAAATTCGTGTGCAAGCCGGTTACGCTGTCGGTCGAAAGCACCGACAGCGATTTTACCCGCCTGTGCAAAAAGGGGCAGGATTTGCGCGTCATCGTCGCGCATGGCGACGGCAATTATTTCGCCGAGCCGGAAACGCTGAAAAAAATCGAAGGCGAAGGCCGCGTCGCGTTCCGCTATCGCGATAACCCGAACGGCTCGATCAACGACATCGCCGGAATTTTCAACGAACAGGGCAATGTGCTTGGCATGATGCCGCACCCCGAAGACGCGATTGAGCCGCTGCATGGCAGCACGGACGGCAAAATTCTGTTCGACAGCGTCGTGCAGGCGTTGGGGTAATTACTCCGCGGCGGCTTCTTCAACGGCTTTGGCATTCGCTTCCGCCGTCTTGTTCGCGTGGATTTTATCCATCACGTCCTGAACGTGCTTGCTGAAGACATATTCGGCCGGGCGCTGGTGCGACAGGTCGATTTCCTTGGCCATAACGCCTTCGGTTTTGATGCCGCGCAGGGCGACCCATGCCATCTTCCACGGTTTGGAAAACGCGTCGTTGGCTGCGGTCGGCTCGTACCCGCAATGCACCATGCAGTTGGCGCATTTTTCGTATTTGCCGGTGCCGTATTTTTCCCAATCCGTGCCGTCGATCAGCTCGCGATAGGTTTTGACATAGCCTTCGCCAAGCAGGTAGCAAGGCTTCTGCCAGCCGAACACGTTGCGCGTCGGCAATCCCCACGGCGTGCATTCGTAATTTTGGTTTCCGGCGAGGAAGTCCATGAAAAGCGGCGACTGGCTGAAACGCCATTTCGCCTTACCCGCCTCGACGCGTTCCGTGCCCAGACGGAAAATCT
>JAGWKW010000194.1 GCA_028865155.1 Alphaproteobacteria bacterium | reverse complement strand
GGAGCCGGGGCTTCGATTCGGGCCGGTCCCATGCCGCTGCCGGACATGGTCTTGTTCATGCGGTCTTCGATGCGCTGTTTCATCCGCGCCATGCGGGCCTTGCGCGCGGCTTCCATCTTTTCATGCAACGCGTGGACGCGCGCGCGCAGCTTGGTGCGGCGCTGCACGATGTCCTGTTTTTCCTTTTCGCATTCGGCTGCCTTGTCGCCCGACGCATTCAGGCATTTGTCCAGCAGCGCGTCGCTGGCATTTTGCAGATCGTCATGCTGTTTGCGGATGCGTTCCATTTCCTCGCGGAATTGCTGGCGGTCGGCATTGGCGCTGTCCCAGTCGCCGTTGGGATTCTCGGCCTGCTGCGGCGCGGGCGAAATCGTTGGTGCGGCCGCTGCGGCAGGCGTTTGCGCGTGGACGGGCAGGGCGAAAGCCAGCGCAGCTAAAAGGACGGCAAGCCCGGCGGATTGGGGGCGAAAAAGTCTCATGGGGCGCTCCTTGTCTGACAACAAAAAACTAGCAAAAGAGTGGGGCCGGAATGTGACCGGCATGGGAGAGGAACGAAAAACATACGAAGCGATGGTTAAAAAACGTTAAGCTCAGTCACGATTCTATCCAGGGGCGCATCGCCGGGGCCGCAGGGCACGTTCTCGGCTTCCTGAAAAGCGTAGGCGATGCCGACGGCGAGAATGTTTTTGCGCGCGCGCAGGGCGGTCAGCGTGCGGTCGTAATAGCCGCCGCCATAGCCGAGCCTGTTGCGCGCACGGTCGAAAGCCAGAAGCGGCACCAGCAGGATGTCAGGTTCGGCTTCTGGCGCAGAAATATCAGGCTCTGCGATGCCCATGGCGTTGGCGCGGAGGCTGTCACCGGGCCGGTACCGACGGAAGAGAAGCGGTTGCCCTTTTTCGGTAACGACAGGCAAGGCGAGGCAGGCACCGCGCGCATGCAGAAGTTTCATCAGCGGGGCTGGGTCGATCTCGCCGCGAAAGGCGCGGTAGCCGGCCACGGCGGCGCCATGCGGAACTTCAATATTCGCAAGAAAAACATTCGCCATCCTTTTGGAAAAAAGGGGGATATCGGAACGATCCACAGCCCGTTTCGCTCGCATCGCGGCGCGAAGTTCCTGTTTTTGCGTTTGAAGGGATGGAGGCGAAGCAGGCATGGATCAAGCCCAAAAAGAAAGGCGGACGCGTCCGCCGTAGCCTTGGCGACGATAGATGGCGAAGGTGGAAGGCCCCGCATCGACCGGTGGCGTGCATTCCTCCGTGGCCTGCATAAGCAGGTGGGCACCGTGTGTCCGAAGCCACGGCCTCGGTCAGGGACAGCTCCCTAGGAGTCTAATTATCGGCCCCGGGGTAATTGCTGCCTGTCGCGTCGCGCAGTGGCCTTCCGGAACTGCTTCTACGCCCGTCCGGCCGGCGATGCAAGGTTGTCGACGCGCTGCTTCAAATGGTGGACGGCGGCGATGAACAGGTCTTCCTGTTTGGTTAACGCGTCGCTGGCGGTGTTGCGGGCTTCGAGAAGCTTGTCGGCCAGCGACAGGCAGGTCAGCATCAGGTGGCGCGGCTCGGTCTGGTTGCCGACATTGCCTGCAACGGCTTCCATTTCCTTTTGCACCATTTCGGCGATCTGGCGCAGGCGCGTTTCCTGTCCGGCGGCGCAGTTGACGACGTAGTCGCGGTTGTAAAGCGTGATGGCGATTTTGGCCGGGGCGGGTTTGTTGGCGCTCATGCGATGTCTCCTTTTCCCTTAATGACGGACATTAGTGGCGGACAATGCGTTCGACATGCTCGATCGTGTGGTCGAGCCGGGCGGCGACTTTCTGCGCCACGGCCAGAACCTCGACTTCGCGCTGATGGCTTTGTTTGGCAATTTCCGCCTGTTTCTTTGCGGCCTCGCGCTGTTGCGAGGCTTCGAGGGTGAGCCTGTCTTCGAGGGCGAAAATCGCTTCGTCGAGATCTTCCAGTGCCTGTTTGAGCCGTTCCATGCGCGCCTCCCGAATCTTTGATTCTCAAAAGCTTATATCGGCGCGGATAGGGCGTCAATTCTCACGGGAATCGGCAGGGCGCGATTGCGCGCTTTTCCGTTGTGGCCTAGGGTATCGCCCGGTGTTTTCCGGTGGAGGGATTCGTGAAATACGCCCAGATTCTGCTTGCCGCCGCAATCAGCGCGGCCGTCGCTTTTGCGGTCGCTTCGCGCATGCCTTCCGCGGCCAAGGGTGACGCCCAGCCTGCCTTTGCCCGCGTCGAAAGAACGCGGACGGTCCGGTGTGCCTATGCGATCTGGGCGCCCTATATCATGGAGGATCCCAACACGAAGAAACTGTCGGGGTTCGCCTACGATTTCATGGAACAGATCGGCAAAATCCTCGGCGTTAAAATCAAGTGGACGCAGGAAATTCCCTGGTCGCAAATCGGCGACGATTTGAAGAGCGGCCGCGACGATATGTTTTGCCAGACGGTGTGGCCGAGCGGCAACCGCGCCTTCTCGCTCGATTTCACCAAAGCTGTCGATTACATCGGCGCTTATGCGTTCGTGCGCGCCGACGATAAAAGATTCGACGGCGATCTTGCCAAAATAAACAATCCCAACGTCACGATTGCGGATATCGACGGCGATTATACGCAAGACATTGCCAGCAAAAATTTTCCGGAAGCGAAGCAATACAGTTTGCCGGGCGACAGCGACGGCGCGGCCTTGTTGATGGCGGTGACGTCGCACAAGGCGGATGTCGTTTTCGTCGACCCGTTCCTCGCCCGCGATTTTCTCAAACACAATCCGGGTACCCTCAAGCGGGTCGCGGGCGTTCCGGCTGTCCAGATATTCGGCGATGAGTTCGCCGTCGCCAAGGGCGAAACCAAGCTGCGCGATACGGTTAACGCCGCCATCGAGCTTATGAACCAGAGCGGTTTTATCCGGCGGGAGCTTGACAAATATCTCGGCGCCTATAAAGGACAATACGCCTATCCGGCCAAGCCTTACGAGACGCAATGACCGCCAGCCCCAAACAGCCCGTTTCGAACCGCGAAAGCCGCGAGGCCGAGGCTTTGCGCGAGAATTTGCGTAAAAGGAAGGCGCAGGCGCAAAAACGCGCGATGCAGGATGACAAGAACAAGGAACCGCAAACATGCCGGTAATGCCCGACCACTG
>JAGWKW010000193.1 GCA_028865155.1 Alphaproteobacteria bacterium | reverse complement strand
ATGCGAAGTTGGATGAATTGATACGAGTGAGTTTGGCCGAGATGGGGCGGAAGGAGAGCGCGGCATGACGAATTTGTTGCCGCGATTCAATATCGCCGCCGTGCCGGTCGATGAGGATTTGCGTGAAGATTTTTACCGCGCGGCGGCGAGTTTGGAAGCCTTTGCCGACGGGTACTGCCTTGCGCGCGGCCAGGCTTTGCCCCACGCGACTTTGTGCCAGTTTCGCGCGGCGGATGCCGCAAGCGCCCTGCGGCTGGTGAAGGGTTTTGCCGGCGAGGAAATCGAACTGCAAAATACCGGGCTGCATATCAGAAAAGGCGAAGCTGAGCATAGCGGCACGTTCTGGATCGAATATGCCGTAGCGTGCGCGCCGCGACTTATGGATTTACAGACGCGCATCGTCGGTCATTTGCAAAAGAACGCTGTTGAAATTTTCAACAAGAAAAACGAGGGGTATCACCCTCATTTCACATTGGTGCGAACCGAAGGCGTTCTTCCGCGCTTTGATGCCACCGCGCTTTTTGACCGGCGTCTGGTCGGCGATGCGTTTCCGTGCCGGTTGTGGCTTGGTTTGTCGGATGAGAACGGGCAATTCCTGAAAATTCTGGGGCCGTCATGAATCCGGTGGCGCAAAGCGAACGGCTGGTGGCGCGCGAGGTGGCGGCGACGGATGCGCCGGATCATGCGTTGCGGCCGCAGCGGCTGGAGGATTTTGTCGGGCAGGAGGCGCTGCGCGGCAATTTGCGTGTGTTTATCGAGGCGGCGAAGGGGCGCGGGCAGGCGCTCGACCATGTGCTGCTGTTCGGGCCGCCGGGGCTGGGCAAGACGACTTTGGCGCAGATTATTGCGAAGGAGCTGGGGGTTGGGTTTCGCGGCACATCGGGGCCGGTGATTGCGCGCGCGGGGGATCTGGCCGCGCTGCTGACCAATTTGCAGCCGCATGATGTTTTGTTCATCGACGAAATTCACCGCCTCAGTCCGCAGGTCGAGGAAATCCTTTATCCGGCGATGGAGGATTTCCAGCTCGATTTGATGATCGGCGAAGGGCCTGCGGCGCGGTCGGTGCGGATCGATTTGCCGCCTTTCACGCTGATTGGGGCGACGACGCGAAGCGGGCTGATTACGCGACCTTTGCGCGAGCGGTTCGGGATTCCGTTGCGGCTGCAATTTTACGAAGCCAGCGAATTGCAGGCGATCATCGCGCGGGCAGCCGCGAAGCTGGAGATGATTTTGACCGAGGACGGCGCCGCCGAAGTGGCGCGCCGCGCGCGCGGCACGCCGCGTATTGCCGGGCGGTTGCTGCGGCGCGTACGCGATTTTGCGACGGTGGCCGGGTGCAAGGCGGTCGATGCTAGGTCCGCGGATGAAGCGTTGGGGCGGCTCGAAGTCGACCGGTTGGGGTTCGATGCGATGGACAGAAAATATCTGTTGCTGATCGCCGAGCATTATGCGGGCGGGCCTGTCGGGGTCGAGACTTTGGCGGCGGCTTTGGCCGAACAGCGCGATGTGATCGAGGAAGTGATCGAGCCTTATTTGATTCAGCAGGGCTTGTTGCAACGAACGCCGCGCGGCCGGATGCTGACCGATGGCGGGTATCGGCATATCGGCGTTGCGGTTCCTGCCGGGCGGCAGGGGGATTTTCTTTCCGTCGGCGCGGGCGATGCGGACGAGGATGCGTAAAGTTTGAAACTGGATCCCGGCTTGCGCCGGGATGACGGCTCTTGCGGAAAGGGTGGATGATGAAAAATGCGCTGATGGTGCTGGCGACCGTTTTTATCGTGCTGGGCATTCAGCATTTTATCATCGCGCCGCATCACAAGATGGAAGCGACGAAACAGGAAAATGTTTACGACCGCGTCATGCGCACCGGGACCATTCGTTGCGGCTATACGCCTTACTCGATAGGTTTGATGAAAGACCCGAATACCGGGAAGTTGAGCGGGGTTTATTACGACATCATCACGCAGCTTGCGCACAATCTGGGTCTGAAGGCCGAATGGACGGAAGAAGTCGGCTGGGGCGAGCAGATCGCCGGGCTCAATGCCGGGCGGTACGATATGATCTGTTCGCCGGTGTCTTTGAATGCGGGCCGGGCGCGGGCCGCCGATTTTTCGATTCCGCTTTATGGAAGCCCGGTGCATATCTGGGCGCGCAAAAACGATACGGCGATAACGGACGATATGAAGACGCTGGATAATCCGAAGGTGAAGATCGCCGTGATGGATGGCGAGCAGACATCCGTTTTCGCGCGCGAGTTTTTCCCGAAGGCGCAGGAAGTTTCGCTGCCGCAGATGTCGCCTTTCAGCGATCTGGTCATGCAAGTGACGTCGGGCAAGGCGGATATCGTGTTCGCCGAGCCTTTGGCGATCCACGAATTCGAGAAGACGCATCCCGGCAGTTTGCGGCAGGTGACGCCGGACGGGAAGCCGCTGATTACCGTGCCGAATATCATTTTGTTGCCGCGTGGGCAGTATGAATTCAAGGAAATGATCGACAACGGCTTGCGCGAAATGTTCAATGCGCATCTGATCGGCAAGGCTATCGACAAGTACGAGACCTGGCCGGGCAGTTATATCAGGGAAACGGGGCGGTAAGGAAAGCTTTCGATCTGGATCCCGGCTTGCGCCGGGATGACGGCTCTTTTCGTAGTTATGGGGTTTTCGAATGACGGACGGTTCGGGCGTGCATCATCTGGCGGCGCGGGTTTATTACGAAGATACGGATGCGGGCGGGATCGTGTATCACGCCAATTTCCTGCGTTTCGCCGAGCGCGGGCGTACCGAATATCTGCGCGCTTTGGGGTTCGACCATCATCAGGTGCGCAACGATCATAATCTGATGCTGGTCGTGCGGCATATCGAGATTGACTACCGCGCGCCGGGCAAGCTCGACGATACGCTGGATATCGCCACGGAAGTTTTGGAATACGGCAACACGTCCTTGACCATGCGGCAGGCCGTGCGGCGCGGCGAGACGGTTCTGGCCGATATGAAGGTGGTCTGCGTCGCGGTCGGCGGCAGCGGCAAGGCGGTGCGGATTCCGGAAGAGTTGAAGCGAATGCTGGGCGACGGGGTGTAGGGGGAAAGGCGACCCCCCCACCCGGAAAAGCTAAGGGGTTATCTTCGCTGGCGCGAAGTTAACCCCAAGCTTTTCC
>JAGWKW010000192.1 GCA_028865155.1 Alphaproteobacteria bacterium | reverse complement strand
CATATCGTTCAATATTTGCGGGGCCGAGATCAGGGCCCGGACGCTGGGCTGCCAGTTTTCGGCTTGCAGCGCATCGGCCAGCGCTGCGTCGCTCAGCCCGGCATGGGCGGGATCCTGCCGCCAGCGCGCCGCCTCGACGATTTGCAGCGGCGAGGTCGAGGCCTGCAAAATTTCTCCAAGCAGAGGATCGGGATAGAGTGCGACCGGGGCAACGATCCGTTCCAACCTGCCGGGTGGATAGGCTTCCACTGTTTGCGCCCCCGCAGCGCAAGGCAAAAACATGAGAATTCCCAGAAACAGAATTTGCCGCGCGATGCCCATATTCGCCCCCATTTGCCGTCGCTATCGTTTAATCATCGGCCCGGGCCATGACTAAATTATGGCGCGCAAAGCATTCTTCATGTTGGCATTTTCGCGATATATGGCGATAATGCGCCGAGTCGTTGAATGTTTTTTAACGCAATGGCCCTTATCAATTCGGTTCACGTCCTCGTTTCGCAAAATCCGGTCATGGCTAACGAATATCTTAAACCTATGCTCGACGTCGGGTCGCCCCGCGTCCTGAATTGCAATGTCATTACCCGCCGCATCCTGGCAGAAAACCCGGAAGCGAAGACCTTTTTCACCTGCAAACCCTTGAACGACACGGTTTTGATCAAGGATACGGATCCGTCCTCGCACGCGGGAAATTCGATCGGCACCAAGCTTTACCTGCCCTTCAACGAAAACGAAATCTACGAAGGCGGCCGAACGATCTTCATCAGCAACAAGCATATCGAAGAAGCCCTGCTTGAACATTTCGGAAATGGTGCGTTGCCGCAAGATTCCCTGAACAGGGACATGCGCATCATGCGCATCCTCGACAAGCTGCCGTCACTCGACCCGTTTTTGCTGAAAGATGTGTTCATCAACGAGAAGATCGAGATGAACCCCGCCTATTTCGAGGTCGATAAGGCGCTGTGGAACCAGATCGAATCCTATATTCTGGAAGGCTTCGAACCGCTGGCCAAGGCGGCGTTTCCCGACGCGCTGTCGTCGGACGAAATGGCGCGCAAGCTGATCGAAAAAATATGGGAAGGGCGCGATCTCGACGCGCTGAAGCCCCTTGTCATGGCTTTGCGCCTGCCCCAGGGGTACGAGCTTGAAATCTTCTCAGCCTGGAAAGGCATCATTTTCTATGGCTTCCAGCACAAGCTGGCCGAGCCCCTGATGACCGAGATGCTGAACTGGCTCAAGGACGTCAAAATTCCCATCGGCATCGCCTCCAACGCGGAACGCGCCGAATTCAAGGCGGAAATCGACACCGGGCGCAACGCGATCCTGAACGAATGGAAGACGGCGGAAAAAGTCCTGGCCGACTACCAGACCAGCTATGACAAGATGTTCAAGCTGCGCGCGGGATCGGCGGATTTCGTCAAATTCCTGCAAAATAGCAGCCAATCCTACTGGACGCTCGGCAACTGCCTCGGCAAAACGGGGCATGTCAGCTATTGCTGGGACGCAATGACGAAACGCCATCCCGGCCGCAAATTGCCGTGGGATCAGCTGTGCGAGTTCATCACCCTGCTCGGCAAAATCTTCAATAACGCGGCATAGAGCCTGCTCCTTTATGCAATTTCTTGCTCCTTATTGGGGGGCTTCGCCTGCTTCTCTATAACGCGTTGACAGTGCGTATTTTTCGTGTATGACGACTGCGTTTTTCGTCTTGCATGGAGAATCAGGTGTCGAAAGCCGAATGGGGTACAAAGCGCGTTTGCCCGAGCTGCGGCAAGCTTTACTACGATATGAAAAAGACCCCCCCGGTATGCCCGGCGTGCAAGACGCCGTTCGATCCCGAAACCTTGCTCCGCACCCGCCGCGGTCGCGCATCGGAGAAAAAACCGGCAGCCAAACCCGTGGATACGATCGACGACCTGCCCATCGCCGAGGATTCAGGGGAAGATGCGGACTCGATGATCGAAGATGCCGAAGAGCTTGGCGACGATGAAGTCGATGACGTCGTCGAAGTCGAAGCCAGCGAACAGGACGATTAAGACGGGAATATACGCCGCCGCATTTGACGGTCGGATTCCGCAAAAGGCGTGTTATAGTCTTCGGCGAATACCCGTTTCCGGACGCAGCGCCTTATGAAAATCGTTTTCTTCTGTCCGCCCCCCTCCACCATCAATGGCGGTATCAAGCACATTTTCCGCATGGCCGAAGCACTGATCGCGCAAGGGCGCGATGCGGTCGTGTTCGAGCAGGGCGGCAGGCGCCCGACATGGTTTTCATCCACTGTGCCCGTCGTCGGGCAGGATATTTTCGCCGACACGCACGGACATTTGTACGTCCTGCCCGAAGACCAGCCGAACATTCTGCGCGACTTCGCCAAGCTGCCGCAGCGCAAGGTCATCTATAGCCAGAACCATTTCTACGGCGCGCTCGGCATCGGCGCGGCGGCGTCTTATGCCGACTACGGCGTGACCGACATAATTTGCAGCAGCCGCACGATCTACGACCATTGCCGGATGCGCCACCCTGCTTTACGCGCCTTCGTCGTGCCCTGCGCCGTCGATCCGGCCCTGTTCAAGCCCGCCGCCGTTAAGCGCGAAGCCATCGCCTTCATGCCGCGCAAACGGCCGATCGAAGCAGCCTATCTGCGCGATATGTTCCGTTTTGCCCTTCCGCAATACCAAGACTGGGAATGGGTCGAGATTGCCAACGCCACCGAAGCCGAAGCAGCGCGATTGATGGGCGAAGCGTCCGTGTTTTTGTCCCTGAGCCGGCTTGAGGGGTTTGGGCTTACGCCGCTCGAAGCCATGGCGGCGGGCTGCGTCGTGGCCGGCTTCACCGGGATCGGCGGGCGCGACTATGCGACGGCAGAGAACGGCTTCTGGGTTAACGAAGACGATCATCCCGCCTGTATCGAGGCATTGGCGAAAGCCGCCGCACTGGCGCAGGAACAAAGCGGCGCGGCCTGGCAGGCTTATGAGACCGCGTGCCGCAAAACGACGGATGCCTACACGCCCGCGACCTTCGCCGGCGGCGTGAAAGCCGCGTGGGACGCGATATTGGCCGCAAATTAGGCACAACAACGGGCTTCGCGGCAATTTTGTAAAAACTCCTTGTCAAACACGGGCGTTTCGGTCATTTTGCGCGCCTTGCATAGCTTCTATG
>JAGWKW010000191.1 GCA_028865155.1 Alphaproteobacteria bacterium | reverse complement strand
TGAGGCTTAACACAAAAAAGATAATGTTTTCAGGCTATTAGAGATCTCCCATATCTGGGGAATGCGCTGGACCTTGACTTTCTTCGGGTCTAATCTTCGCTCGCCTTTATTTCCAAGCACAAGGAGTTTCCCATGAGCGTCTCCAACGCCGCACGCGCCGGCCAACCTTCCGTCATTGCTCTCAATCAGGCCAATCTGGCTCATGCAAACCCCAAAATTAAAACGCCGCAATATGACCGCGCCAAGCTAACAACCGGTATCGTGCATCTTGGCTTCGGCGGCTTTCACCGCGCCCATATGGCTCGCTATACCCATGAATTGATGGAAATCGACCCCTCGGCGCTGAACTGGGGTATCGCAGGTACAGGCTTGATGCCGTCGGATAAGAAAATGAAAGACAGCCTCGCGCCGCAGGATTGCCTCTACACACTTGTCGAACGCGACGGCAAAGATGAAAAAGTCGCCATTATCGGCTCGGTGTCGCAGATTATCTATGCTGGCGAAAGCACAGCGGCGCTTCTGGCCGAGATCGAAAAGGAAACGACCAAAATCGTCAGCCTGACGGTTACCGAGAACGGCTACTGCCTCAACCCGACCACAAAAATCCTTGATCCCGAACACAAGCTGATCAAACAGGATCTCGCCACCCCCGAACAGCCGCACAGCGCCATCGGTGTCATCGTCGAATCCTATCGCCGCCGCCGTGACAAAGGCCTGCCCGCCTTCACCGCGCTGAGCTGCGACAATATCCAGCATAACGGTCATGTCCTGCATGACGCCGTTATTGCGCTGGCTAAACTGCGCGACGCCTCGCTGGCGGAATGGATCGAACAAAACGCCTCTTTCCCTAACACGATGGTCGACCGGATCACGCCAGTGACCGCGCCCGGGGATATCGACCATCTGCGTGATGCCTATCAACTCGACGACAAATGGCCTGTCGTTTGCGAAAGCTTCACCCAATGGGTGATCGAGGACAAATTCGTTGCCAGCCGCCCGGCATGGGAAAAAGTCGGCGCTCAATTCGTTCCCGACGTCGAGCCTTATGAAGTTATGAAGCTGCGCCTGCTTAACGCCAGCCATCTGGCGATCGCCTGCCTGGGCGATGTCGGGGGTTACACCTATATCGACGAAACCATGGCCGACCCGCGCTTCCAAAAATTCATGGCCGAACTCATGGATCGCGAAACCGGCCCGACCCTTGCGCCCGTTCCGGGTATTGACCTGCCCTCTTACAAGAAAACGCTGGTCGAACGTTTCGCCAATCCTGCCATCAAGGATACGGTCGAACGCGTTGCTACTGATGCCCCACTGAACACGGTACTGGCCTCTATCCGCGATCGGCTCAAAGCAGACCAGAGTGTCGACTTGCTCGCGCTGACGCTGGCAGGCTGGATGCGCCGCATCAAAGGCGACCTCGACGAAAAAGGCCGCCAAATCCGTGTTCATCATCCGATGGCAGACATCCTCAAGGCCAAAGCGACCGAAGGCGGCAGCGCTCCGGCTGCTTTACTGTCAATTACACAGCTTTTCGGTGATTTGGGGCAGGATAAGCGGCTTGTCGAACCTTTGCGTAAACACCTGGCCTCGATTTACGAGATCGGCTGCTTCAAGACGATGGACAAGGTTCTCGCCTCTTATTGAGAAAGCTTGCCGATGTGAATGGCTGGTTTCCACCCTGAGTTCGCACAGCGAACGGGAATGGTGCCGGTTGAGGGGATTGAACCCCCGACCTTCGGTTTACAAAACCGCTGCTCTACCGCTGAGCTAAACCGGCCGCTCCTCCTTATCCTATCCCCGCCCCATTTGCGCAAGCCCTGTCACGGGGCGGCGAATCCTGCTAGAACAAACTCATGACGAATCCGCAACGAATGCTGGCCGACCTCATATGGCAGGTCGAAGCCGGGGCTGATGAGGTGGTCGGCGAGGAAGCCAACCTGTCCAACTGGAAAGGGTTGGCCGCAAAAGTTCGTGCGCCACAGGAAGACCTGCGCGCCGATCCGCCGCCACGCGCCGCCCATCCCGATCCCGGCCCGGCCTCCGTTCGCCGGGCACCGCCTGCCGCCATTCATTCCGCCTCCGCCGCCCATCAGGCTCCGCGCGTTACGGCCCAAACGCTTGACGAGCTGCGCGACGAGGTTGCCCGTTTCGACGGCTGCCCCTTGCGCGCCACCGCGATGAACCTGGTTTTTTCCGACGGCAACCCGGCCGCCCCGATCATGCTGATCGGCGAAGCGCCGGGCGAGGAAGAAGACCGCCAGGGCAAACCCTTCGTCGGGGTCAGCGGCAAGCTGCTCGACCAGATGATGGGCGCGGCAGGCTTCGACCGGACCAACACTTATATCTCGAACATCCTGTTCTGGCGGCCACCCGGCAACCGCACGCCCACGGATGCTGAAATCGCTTCATGCGTTCCCTTCGTCGAACGGCATATCGCTCTGATAAAACCGAAAATCCTTGTGCTTCTCGGCGGCGTGGCGGCCAAGACGCTTTTGCATACGGCCACAGGCATTACGCGCCTGCGCGGCAAATGGACGCAATATATGGGATCGCCCGACAGCGGCATCGAAACCCCGATCCCATGCCTTCCAATCTACCATCCGGCCTATTTGCTGCGTCAGGCCAGCGCAAAACGTCAAGCGTGGAATGATATTCTCTCGCTTAAAAAACGAGCTATTGACGATAACGTATTGTAAAACAACAAATAAAAATCTTTACCATTTTTTAGCAATCGATTTTTCTTGTTTTCACCGTCGTTCGCCCCTAGTAGCGACAGCATGATTGGAACTGCGTGCCAGAAAAAAGCCACAATTCGCCTGCCCCTGCTGGCAGCGGCGACGCTCGTCTTCGTTTGCACGGGAACCAATGCTCGTCTCGATGCCGCAACGATAGCGTGGCCGTCCCCGGAAGCCGTCCGTCATGACGCCGTTATCGCAACGCAGCAAGAACGCGTGAACACGGCGGCGACCAACGCATCCGAGTCCCTGCGCGAAAAAATCCACGTTCTGTCGCCGCATGACGCCGCCCTTTATCACGCGGCTTTCGCGGCGCAGGATATTTCCGACTGGCGGCTCGCCGACGATGCGCTGGCGCGCGTTCAGGACAAAAGGCTGATCGGCCATGTGCTGGCCGACCGTTACCTGCGCCGCGGCCTGTCTCT
>JAGWKW010000190.1 GCA_028865155.1 Alphaproteobacteria bacterium | reverse complement strand
GTGGCGAAAATCGGGGTTTTTCGGATTTTTTCGCGCAGCGTATTTAACACACGTGAGCAGGAAAAATCCGAAAAAGCGCGATTTGCAGCCCGACAGACGGGGAAGCGTGGGCAGGTTCTCATAAGCCGAGCCAGCCCGTCTTCTGCCGCTCGATCACGGGCGTCGCGCCCTGATCGATGGGTTTCTTTTCTTCCTGCGCCTTCTTGATGCGCGCAGCCTCGGCGGCGGCATCGACCGTCGCGGCGGGTTTTTGATCGCTGTCGCTCCAGTCCATCAAACGCTGCACCAGGTGCGGCGAAGCGACGACCCGTTGCGCTTCCTCGCGGTTGACGATCGCGCGGATGTCCGGCAACGCTTTCGACACGCCGGCTTCCTTGAGCAAAGCCTGCTCGCCCACCGACTCGCTGGCCGGCGATGCCGCATTGCCAAGCAAAGCCTTCCGCGCGCTCTGTTCCGGGTTCACGACATGCAAAGGCGGCGCGCCGGGACGCGGCGGGCGCAAGGTATAATCGGGCGGCATCGACAAAGGCGGGCGATTGACGACGGCGAATTCGTCGGGCGCGCTGCGGCCGAGGCCGAGCTCCTTGCGCGCATCGCTGCACGCCGTCAGCGCCAGCGCGGCAAGCCCGAGAAGAAGAAGCGAACGCGGTAAGGACAAAGACATAAAATCCCCGGAAGTCGAATGGCGAGACAGGCTACTTGCCTTTTAACATACCATCAAGAAGCAGAAGCGCAACGCCCGTCACGATGGCCGCATCGGCGATGTTGAAAGCGTACCAATGGTATCCGCGATAATGGAAGTCGAGAAAATCGACCACCGCGCCGTAACGCACGCGGTCGATCACATTGCCAACCGCGCCGCCCATGATAGCGCCGAGCGCGAGCGCGACAAGGGTCGAGTTGGTGAGCCATAGCCACCGCCCCAAAAAAAACAAAATTACGGCGGCGACGCCGATCAGCGCGTAAGGCATGTAATGCTGGCCGGTGACATGACTCAGGATGCCGAAGGTGACGCCCTTGTTCCAGACCAGGACGAAATTCAGGAACGGCGCGACATAGGCCATATGCTCGACGTCGCCAAGGCGGTCGAGGATGAGCCATTTGGCGATCTGGTCGGTCAGGCCGACCACCGCCATCATATAAAAACCGATCGTCGCACGGCGATGGCGCATTTTCGTCTCCCTAGTATAGGCAATGCGGCCCGGTCAGGGGGCGCGCTCTTCGTCCTGCGGACGCACGATGCGGAAATTGTCCAGATAGTTGCGCGGCGTGACGCGCCGCTCGGCGGGAGGCTCGATGATCGTTTCCCATCCCTTGTGCCGCGCGAAAGCCAACGCCTCTTCCAGCGTCGCGAAATGCAAACGGCCCTTGAGTTCGCCGAGCGTATCCTCGGCGCCGGCCCAGCCCATGATCGGCTCGGGCGCGCGCGGGGTCAGAATTTCCGGCTCCGCGACCCATTGATGCGTGCGGGCGCGGCCGGACTGGGCGGCGGATTTGGCGGGTTTGTAAATGCGGACTCGCATGGGGAACGGCTCCAGAAAAACCGGAAAAGATTCGACAGAGGCGGAGGTTAGAGCAAACGCACCGCCTAATCAATCGTATCGCAAGAACGGCGCCCCGGCACGCGCCCCCGGCCCGGTTCCCGGCCCGACTGTGGCGCCAATGAGGCGTTCCACATGCGGATCGATCGGCAAGCGCAGACGGGAAAAAACTTTTTCGTTTTTTGTCCACAGTCACAAGGACGCCCCATTCGGCGGTAACCATGGCGCCATCTTCCGGTTCCGTCCTCTCCTGATTCCCACCCGTCCATGGAGGCAAACGATGCACGGCAGAAAAGCTTTCCTGATCCTCGGCTGTTTTCTTTTCGCGGTTTCCTGGGTCGCCTCCGGCGCCGCCGCGCTGCGCCCCCATTCCGGCATATCCTACAAAAGCGAAGGCGCGACCTTCCATAATTTCGGCGAGGTT
Organism: Alphaproteobacteria bacterium; assembly: GCA_028865155.1. GTDB lineage: Bacteria > Pseudomonadota > Alphaproteobacteria > UBA9219 > UBA9219 > CAIXLI01. The sequence continues at coordinate 1,204 of JAGWKW010000190.1, read as the reverse complement.
GCGGAAAAGTTCGACAACGAAGACCGGCTGCTCGACGAAACCGAAAAATCCGCGCGGCGGCCGCCCGCGCACATCGTCAGAATCGAATAGCCGCTAACCGCACGGCAGCGCGACGACCTCGGACCAGTATTTGACCGCGGTTTCGATAGTGTTCCGGTAGGCGTCGAAATCGACCGCCTTCTGAATGAAGCCCGACGCGCCGCATCGGTAGGACTGCGCCATATCCCCGGCGCTGACGCTGTTGGTCAAAATCACGACCGGGATCGCCGCGGTCGCGGCGGTGCGCTTGACGGCCCTCAGGATATCGAGGCCGGATATTTTCGGCATCGCAAGGTCGGCCACGATCAGGTCGGGAAACGGATGGCCGAATTTGGCTTCGTGGTTTTGCAGGTACCCCATGACCTCGCCGGGATCGTGGATGCTGTGGATGCCGATCCGCGCGGCATGGAACGCCAGCGCCTTGCGGAACAGGATCACGTCGGACGGATTGTCTTCGACCAGAAGAATATGAAACGCGCGGGCCGGGCGTTTTTGGATCAGGCCGCCCGCGATGCGCGCGCCGATTTCCTCCTCGCGCCTGAAACCTTCGTAAAAATACCCGACCGGCACGTTCAGGATGCGCGCGAAAGCCAGCAGCTTGCCGGCCGACACCTTGCTCGCGCCCATTTCGTATTTTTGCACCTGCTGGTAGGAAAACCCCATTAATGCAGCAAGGCTCTTCTGACTGAGCTTCAGGAGCTTGCGCCGCTCGCGAACGCGCTGGCCTATATAGGCGTATATTTTCTGCTGCTCTGCCTCGCCCATCGCTTCCCCGCGGCGTTCCCACGGCCGCACGACCGCAATAACAACCTATGATTGCAATTATTATTTGTATAGCCGCGCATATATTGGTATTTACTGCCTATGGAAACGTATGGCTACAGAACAAATAAACGCGCATAAGTTGTTTTTTGGCGGCAAATACCCGTCCCAGCCGGGGCAAATTTATCCATTCCCCCATTTTCCCAGCTCATCCTTCAGAAAAGAGGATGCCATGCCGGACGGACAAACCCTCACCTTCAAATTCAGATCGCTCGACGAGATACAGGCGCGCGCGCATATGCTGGCCGGTTATTTCCCCGGCCCGGATCAGGCCACGCCCGGCATCCACGAGCGTCTTCTCAACGCGGTCGAGCACGGCAATCTCGGCCTCGGCTCCCTGACC
>JAGWKW010000189.1 GCA_028865155.1 Alphaproteobacteria bacterium | reverse complement strand
ATCGCCATCGTGCTGGGCATCATCGGCACCATTCTGGGCGCGATCTGGGTCGCCTCGGCCCGTGTCAACAACAACCAGAAAGTCAGCAGCGGCATTCAGGAAGTCCTCGCCATCGCCAGCGGCGTCAAAGCGCTCTACCCCTCCGGCGTCATCCAGGGCGGTGCCCAAAACCTGACCCCCTTCATCATCAACGCAGGCAACATCGTTCCCACCGATAAAATCGCGCCCTGCAGCGGCCTGCGCTGGGGCGCAGGTTACGGCGGAACCGCAGGCTGCATCGTCAGCCCGTGGGGCGGCCAGATCATCGTCGGCAGCCAGAACGGCTGGGATGGCTTGCCGTCTTCCTCGAACGCTTTCGAAATCCTGCTCGAAGCGACCGGCTCGCATCCCCTGTCCTGCCCGGCTTTTATGGGAACGCTGGTTCCCGCAGCCGTATCGGACGGGCTGGTCGAAGTTTATACCTCACTCGGCAGAACGACGGTCTCAAGCTCGACCACCGTGTCGTACTTCGCAAATTGCAGTTCGACGGCAGGCGAAATCGCCTTGCAGTTCCAGCTATAGAACCGCGCCCTATATCGCAAACGGCGCCCGGTGCCCCTGCTTGAGGTAATCGGCAATCAGGAAAGCCAGTTCCAGCGCCTGTGTCGCATTCAGGCGTGGGTCGCAATGGGTTTCGTAACGCGCCGCCAACCCTTCGTCGGTCACCGCCGAAGCGCCGCCCATGCATTCGGTTACCTCCTGCCCTGTCATTTCCAGGTGCACGCCGCCCGGATGCACGCCTTCGGCATGGCACGCATCGAAAAAGCCGCGCACTTCGGCCAAAATACGCGCAAACTCGCGCGTCTTGTATCCGCTTGCCGACGTATGCGTGTTGCCGTGCATCGGGTCGCTGCACCAAACCTCCTTACGCCCGGCCTTTTTCGCCGCGCGCAGAAGCGGCGGCAAATTTTCCGCAATTTTCTCGTCGCCCATGCGCGCAATCAGCGTCAGCCGCCCCGGCTCGTTATCCGGGTTCAAAATATCGATCAGGCGCATTAAATCGTCTGCCGGCATATTGGGCCCGCATTTAAGGCCGATCGGGTTTTTGACGCCGCGCAGGAATTCGACATGCGCGCCGTCGGGCTGGCGCGTGCGCTCCCCTATCCACAACATATGCGCCGACACGTCGTAACAATCGCCGGTCGTGCTGTCGACGCGGGTCAATGCCTGCTCATAGGGCAGCAACAAAGCTTCATGCGAGGTATAAAATTCCGTCTCGCGGATCTGCGCCGACGTCTCGGCCGTGATGTTGCACGCCGCCATGAAGTCGAGCGTATCCCCAATGCGATCGGCCAGGTTACGGTATCGCTCCCCCTGCAGGCCGCGCGTGACGAAATCCAGGTTCCATTGATGCACGCGATGCAAATCGGCATAACCGCCCTGCACGAAAGCGCGCAACAGGTTCAACGTCGCGGACGACTGGTTATAGACCTGCACCATGCGTTCGGGATCGTGGCGGCGGGCTTCCGGCGTAAACTCGATGCCGTTGATGATATCCCCGCGATAGCTGGGCAGTGTCACGCCATCGCGCGTTTCCGTGTCGTTCGAACGCGGCTTGGCGAACTGCCCCGCCATGCGCCCGACCTTGACCACAGGGATGCCGCCGCCGAAAGTCAGCACGACGGCCATCTGCAAAATCATCCGGAACGTGTCGCGGATATTGTTGGCTGAAAATTCGGCGAAGCTTTCGGCGCAATCGCCGCCCATGAACAGAAACGCCTCGCCCGCTGCGACGCTGGCCAGCCGCTTCTTCAATTTGCGCGCTTCGCCCGCGAACACCAAAGGCGGCAATTTCGCGAGCCGCGCCTCGACATCGGCGGTCACATTGTTGTCGGGATAGGTCGGCATCTGCAGCGCCGGCTTTGCGCGCCAGCTATCGATGGCCCAGTTCTTTTGGTCGATCATGAGGCATATCCTGAATGCAGCGTGGCCCGGTTTAACCGGATTTAAATAAAATGTCGAATTTTAAGGGGAAAAGCGTGCGTATGTTCCGGTTTTACCGGAACCAATAAAACCAGCCATAGGCAAAGGCGCCGCCGGAGGCGGGGCGCGATGCGGGAGAGAAGATCGGTAACGCTTTCATGCGGCAAAGCATATCAGGGCGGATACAGGGAAGCAACGTTTTCTTTACCATGGTCGATCCGCAAATGGGCGAATCTGCGGACGAATAAGGTCAATCTGGTTGCTTTAACTTTCCCTGTTATGGTAAATTAGCAGTTCTATATCCGTCACTTTAACGGCTGTTCCGCTATGTGGCTTTACCTGTGCGCTTTCCCGTCCGTTTTATCGGCTCGTTCCCAGTCAGGGGCGGCAAGATAACGCCATGAAGTTCGTACGCGCACTTACCTTTTTCCTGATATTTTTCCTGGTTGCGATATCCCCCGCCCGCGCCCAGACCAATGCCTGCACGAACGTGCCGCCGAATGGCGGGTCGGTCAGGATCGATTTGTACGGCGCATGTTATACGATCACGAATAATAACGGCTACACACTCTGTGCAGGCACAGCCACCTCCTCAATGTGGTCGAATTTCTACAGCACGGCGCAAAGCGGGGTCACCAAAGTCGCCTGCCCGGTATCCTGCAGTTCGCCCTGCGGCACGATTGCAAATGGAGCCTGCTGCACCGCCTATGCAAGCAATCTGCCCGCCGGGCCATGCACCAGCCAGTCGGAATGCTGTTCCAACGGCACGCTATCCCCCACCGGCTATAGCTACACAAGCTGCACCGCCGGCTGTACCGGCACGCCGTGGGGGAACGTCACAAGCGGCTACAGCAACACCGCCTATTCTTCTTCGACACCGCCCGGTGCATGCTCCAGCTATAGCCAGACGCGGACCTGCACCAACGGCACAATGAGCGGCAGTTACACAGCGACAAGCTGCACCAACGGCTGCACCGGCACGCCGTGGGGCAATGTGTCGAGCGGTTACAGCAACACCGCCTATTCCTCTTCGTCGCCGCCCGGCGCATGTTCCAGCTATAGCCAGACGCGAACCTGCACCAACGGCACGATGAGCGGCAGCTATACGATCACAAGCTGCACCAACGGCTGCACCGGCACGCCGTGGGGCAATGTATCAAATGGCTACAGCAATACGGCTTATGCAAGTTCCGCGCCCGCAGGAGCGTGTTC